>CAIRBY010000644.1 GCA_903876865.1 uncultured Acidobacteriia bacterium | reverse complement strand
CTCGGCATCAACCCCGGCGCGGCTTATGGCAACGCCAAGCGGTGGCTGCCGGAACGTTTCGCGGAAGCGGCGGCGGAGTTGGGGATGCCGGCGATTGTGTGCGGCGCCAAGGCGGAGCGCGCGATGTGCGAAGAGGTGGCGCAACTGCTGCGCGGGCGGGGCGGGGAAGCGATCAATCTGGCGGGCGAGACCAGCCTGCGCGAGTTCATCGACCTGACCGCGGCGTGCCGCCTGGTGATGACGAACGATTCCGGGGCGATGCACGTAGGGAGCGCTCTGGGCGTGCCCACCGTCACGGTGTTCGGCGCGACCGACGATACCACCACCGGTCCCACCGGCGCGCTGGCGCGGGTGGTGCGGGAGCATGCCGAGTGCAGCCCGTGCCTGCTGCGCGAATGCCCCATCGATCACCGCTGCATGACCCGCGTGAGCAGCGCCGCTGTGGCGGCGGTGGCGCGGAAACTGCTGGAGGAGTCTGAACCGCTTTGGATACAAGACGCAAGATCGTAGAGGCGCAGGCGGTGCTGCCGGGTTGCACGGTGGTAGTGGGAGACTTCGACCCGCTGCTCGCCGAGGATGCGCGCGAACTGGGGCATATTCGCGCGGCGGCGCCGTTGCGCCCGCTGGCGGCGGTGGTGCTGGCGCGTGATGGGGCGCTACTGCCGCAGCGGGCGCGCGCCGAATTGGTGGCCGGATTGCGCATGGTAGACTACGTGATAACTGCCGATGACACAAGCCTGCAAGCGCTGCTCGATGCCCTGCACCCGGCGCTCGTGGTGCGCCTCGAAGCGGCTCACGCGGCACGCAAACGGCAGTTGATGGAGCATGTACACCGCCGGCAATCCAGCTAGCCGCCGCATCCTCGTCGTGCGGTTGGGCGCCATGGGCGATCTGATCCACACGCTGCCCGCGGTGGCCTGGTTGAAGCAGAGCCATCCCCATTCCCACCTCACCTGGCTGGTGGAGCCGCAATGGACCCCGCTGCTCGAAGAGAACCCTTATGTAGATCGCGTGGTGACGCTGCGCCGCAAGAGCCTGGCGGGACTGCGGGAGACCCGGCGGGAGTTGCGCGAGGGGCGGTACGATTGCGCGGTGGATTTCCAGGGCCTGTTGAAATCGGCGCTGGCGGCGAGCGCGGCCCATCCGGACCGCATCTTCGGCTTCCACCAATCGCAGGTGCGGGAGCGGCTGGCGGCGCTGTTCTATTCGCACAAGACCATGGCTACGCGCGCGCATGTGGTGGACCGGGCGATGGAACTGGCTGCGTCCGCCGCCGGGCAAGCGCTGATCCCGTCGCAGCGGTTGTTTCCGCTGCCGCAGGGCAAGGCGGAAGGCGCGCTGCCGGAAGGCGGCTTCGTTTTGGCGTCGCCGCTGGCTGGGTGGAAATCCAAACAGTGGCCGCTGGCGCATTACCGCGACCTGGCGGTGCTGCTGCGCGACCAACTGGGCCTGACGCTGGTGCTGGACGGGCCTCCCGGCGCCGATTTTTCCGAGGCTGCGGTGGCACAGCCGCACTATTCGAGCCTGCGCGGGCTGATCCATGCCACGCGTCGCGCCGCGGCTGTGATTGGCGTGGATAGCGGTCCGCTGCACCTGGCGGCGGCGCTGGGCAAGCCCGGGCTCGCGCTCTTCGGACCCACCGACCCGGCCCGCAACGGACCTTATGGCGATTCGCTGCGCGTGCTGCGCGCGGCAGGCGCAGCGACCACTTACAAACGCGGCACATCGATCGATTCCAGTATGCAAGACCTCTCTCCCCAACACGTTTTCGAGGCGCTGAGCGCCATTCTGGACGGAAGCCCGGCCCCGGGCGGGCTTCGCCAGTGATGCAATTTCCCAAGCCGTGGGCGGACGCGGTGGCGCGGCTGCGCGTGCCGAGCGGCTTCCTGATCGTGGCGGTCTTCGGCTGGTTCAGCCACCCCACGGCGCAATCGATGCTGCTCGGCGTGCCGCTCTCCGTCGTGGGCCTGCTGCTGCGCGCCTGGGCGGCGGGCTGCCTGGCCAAGAACCGCGAACTCGCCACGGGCGGTCCGTACGCCCACACGCGCAATCCGCTCTATATCGGCACGCTGCTGGTGGCGGCGGGATTGGCTGAGGCGTCGCGCAGTCCCGGGCTGGCGCTGTTGTTTGCGGCGGTGTTTCTGCTGATTTACCTGCCGGTGATTCAAAACGAAGAGCAGCACCTGCGCAAGATTTTTCCCGAATACGCGGCGTATGCCGGAGAGGTGCCCGCGCTGTGGCCGCGCCTGACCGCGGCGGGCAAAAATAATCGGAACCCTTTTCGCGGTTCGCTCTATCTAAAGAATCAGGAATATCAGGCCGGTCTGGGTTTCCTGGCCGGCGTGCTCTTTCTCCTTTGGAAAGTGGCGGGGTGAGTTTGCGCTCACCCTGCCAGCTGATCCGCCCCTCCCCATTACAGTTCACGGAACGAAGCCAATCCCATTTCCGGACACTTTTCCGGCGCTCGGGAGACCGGCTGCCCCCTACCTGACAGTTTAGCCTCCGCCTCACCGTAAATTTCTCTAAGTGCTTGATCCTGCTGCAAAATCCTCCGGAACTGGGGTAGAATCGGCCATGCGAATTCGTCTGTGTGCGGTGCTGTTCGCGGCCTTGTGGCTGGGGGGGTGTGCGCGCGAGCGCGAGGCGGTGGACGGGCAACTGGCAACCGAGATCGCCGGGATCAAGGCGATCGACAACCACGCGCATCCGGCGCTGGTGGCGGCGAGCGATCGCGGTTTCGACGGGCTTCCGGTGGACAACATGGAGCCGCAATCGGACCCGGTGGCGATGCGCCCGGGGGCGTGGAAGACGCCGTTCACGGCTGCATCGAAGGCGGCGGCGAAGGCGAAGTACGGTGAGGGGTATCCGGCGTGGGTGCTGGACCAGATCGGCGTGGAGACGATGCTGGCGAACCGCGTGACCATGGGGGCGAGCGTGCAACCGCCGCGCTTCCGCTGGGTGGCGTATGCGGACGCGCTGATCTTCCCGCTGGATAATGCGCACCTGGGGGCGCGGAATTCGGACCGGAAGGCGTTCTTCACTCTGGAGGACAAACTGCGCGCGCGGTATGTATCCGAGGCGGGATTGAGCGCGATGCCGGCGACGCTAGCGGAGTATGCTTCGAAGGTGGTGACGGCGACGCTGGAGAAGCACAAGGCTGGCGGCGCGGTGGCGGAGAAGTTCGAGGCGGCGTACCTGCGGTCACTGAGCTTCGACCCCGCGGATGCGAGCGCGGCGGCGGGCGTGTATGCGAAACAAGCGGCGGGCGATGCGGAGTATAAGGTGCTGCAGGATTACCTGTTCCGCTACATCGTGAGCGAGTGCGGGCGGTTGGGAATGGCGGTGCACCTGCATAGCGCGGTGGGTGCGGGCGGCTATTTCGACGTGGCGGGGGCGAATCCGCTCAACCTCGCTTCTGTGTTGGACGACCCGGCGCTGCGCAAGACGAAGATCGTGATGGTGCATGGCGGGTACCCGTTCCCGCGCGAGATCGGCGCGCTGCTGATGAAGCCGAACGCGTATACGGATTTCTCGAATCAATCGCTGCTGGTGAGTCCGGCGGTGCTGGCGGGGACGCTGCGGGAGTGGCTGGAACTGGAGCCGGAAAAGGTGATGTTCGGGACGGACGGGTATCCGTATTCGGAGGAACTGGGGTGGGAAGAGAGCGCGTGGGTGGCGGCGAAGCAGGGTCGTGAAGCGCTGGGGCGGGCGTTGACGGGAATGCTGCGGGACGGCGTGGTCACGCATGCGCGGGCGGTGGAAATTGCGCGGATGGTGCTGCGGGAGAATGCGCGGAAGGTGTACGGGTTGTAGGGGAAGCGGTGTGATCCCCAGATGAACACGGACGGGGCCGGCCTCCTGCCGTTGACTATTGTCGTGGCCGAGGCGTTGGTGTGGCGGCGGGTTACAATCGGACCTTGAAACTGGCGATTATCGGTTACGGCAATGTGGGGCGGGCGCTGGCGCGGATGCTGCGGGCGAAGCGCAGGGACTTCCCGTTCACGATTACGGGGATTCATACGCGGCGGCACGGGACAGCGGTGGATCCGGCGGGGCTGGGGCATAAGATCACGGAGGCGGCGGAGTTTGGGCCGGCGGCGGGCTCGATCGAGGAGTTTCTGGACGCGGCGCAGGCGCAGGTGGCGGTGGAACTGACCACGCTGAATCCGACGAGCGGGGAGCCGGCGATTGCGCACATCCGGGCGGCGTTCGCGCGCGGGATGCACGTGGTGACGGCGAATAAGGGGCCGATTGCGCACGCGTACGCGGCGCTGCGGGACGAGGCGGCGGCGGCGGGAGTGGGCTTCCGCTTCGAATCGAGCGTAATGGACGGGGCGCCGGTGTTCAACCTGTGGCGGCACACTATGCCGGGCGTCAGAGTGATGGGCTTCACGGGCGTACTGAATTCGACTTCGAAGGTAGTGATCGAGGCGATGGAGCGCGGCGGGTCCTTCGAGGAAGGGCTGGCGGAGGCGCGGCGGATGGGCATCACGGAGGCGGACGGCGCGTACGACGTGGAGGGCTGGGATTCGGCGGCGAAGACGGCGGCGCTGGCGAACGTGCTGATGGACGCGCGCACCACGCCGCAACTGGTGAGCGCGCGCGGGATCGCGCGGCTGACGCCGGAGCGGGTGATGGAGATTGCGCGCGAGGGCAAGACGGTGCGGCTGGTGAGCCGGGGGAGGCGCGGGCCGGGTGGGCTTTCGCTGCGGGTGCGGGCGGAGGTACTGGACCGCGGGGACCTGCTGGCGAACACGCCGGGGACGAGCAACCTGATTCTGTTTCACACGGACCTGATGGGCACGTTCGGCACAATCTCGATCGAGCCGGGGGTGGAGCAGACGGCGTACGGGGTGTTCAGCGACCTGGTGAGCCTGGGCTGATCTGGTACTAGGCGGTGGAGGTACAGGCACGGCTTGTGCGGCGCGGCGGCGGGCCGTGTAATGGGGCGGTGATCGCACTGATTCTTCTTCTCGCGGCGGGGGGTTCGACGACTCCGGCGCCGGTCCGGCAAGGGGCTCCGGCGAAGGCATTGAGCGCGTGTTTCGCGGTGACGGCGGGGGACGTGGAGCGGGCGCTGGGCAGGGCGTTCGGGCGCGGGGAGGAAGAGACGCACGGGGCGGATTCGACGTGCGATTACGCATCGGGGAGCGGGCAGGTCTCGATCACGATTCAGCGGCTGGCGGCGAAGCCGGATCTGGCGGTGGAGATGCGGGCGCTGCGGCAGACGATCGAGGGGTCGAGCGTGCGCGCGGCATCGGGGATTGGCGAGGCGGCGTTCTTTCTGGATGTGGCGGGGGCGGGGACGCAGTTGCATGTGATTCGGGGCGAGCGCGACTACGTGATGGTCTCGATATTGGGCTGCGGGGATGCGGCGGTGGTGTCGCACGCCGCCGAGCAACTGGTGCGGACGGCGTTAGGGAGGCTGTGAGTTCGGGGCGGTAACGCTGTTTCAGAGGTGCGGGTATTATTAAAGGGGGAAGGAAATCTGTGTGCCTGCTCCGTTGAATGTGCTGCGGTGGCTTGCGCGGCTTTCCGCGCTGGTGGTGACCGGGGGCTTTGTGATGATGGTTGCCGGTGAGCTGTTCTCGCCGCATTCGGGGTCTGGTCCGGGACCGCGCGAGTGGGCGGGAATCGCGCTGCTGGTGGCAACCTGTGCGGG
>CAIRBY010000643.1 GCA_903876865.1 uncultured Acidobacteriia bacterium | reverse complement strand
CCTTCATTGTGGCCGTGGCGGCGGTAGCAGATCATATCGATCACCACGTCTTTCTTGAAGCGCTGGCGGTAATCGAAAGCGATCTGCGTCACCCGGATGGCGGCTTCGGGATCGTCGCCGTTCACGTGGAAGATGGGCGCCTGCACGCCTCGCGCGACGTCCGTGGAATAGGGCGTGGAGCGCGATTCGTCCGGCAGCGTGGTGAAGCCGATCTGGTTATTGATGACCAGGTGGATGGTGCCGCCGGTGGACTAGCCATCCAGTTGCGAGAGGTTGAGGGTCTCGGCGACCACGCCCTGCCCGGCGAAGGCTGCGTCGCCGTGGATGAGGACGGGGATGACGCGTTCCCGCGCGGTATCGCCGAGGCGGTCCTGCTTGGGACGGACAATGCCTTCCACCACGGGGTCGACCGCTTCCAGGTGGCTCGGATTGGGCGAGACGCTGACCACGATTTCGCGTCCGCTGGACATCTTGCGGATACCGGTGGCGCCGAGGTGATACTTCACGTCGCCTGAGCCCTGCGTGCTGCCCGGATCGATGGCGCCTTCGAATTCGCCGAAGATTTTGCTGGCGTCCTTGCCCACGGTGTTGGCGAGGATGTTGAGGCGTCCGCGGTGGGCCATGCCGACCACGAGTTCGTGGACGTTGCCGGCGCTGGCGCGCTCGAGCAGTTCTTCCATGATCGCGAGAGCGGTCTCTCCGCCTTCGAGCGCGAAGCGCTTCTGGCCGACGAAGCGGGAGTGCAGGAAGTGTTCGAACTCCTCGCCCGCCATGATGTTGCGCAGGATACGGAGTTGCGTATCGCGGTCCAGCGGCCAATTGTTGGATTCCGATTCCATTCGCTGCTGGAGCCAGCGTTTCTGCTCCGGCACCTGGATGTTCATGTACTCGCAGCCGATCTTGCCGCAATAGGTCTGGCGCAGCGTTTCCAGAATCTGCCGCAGCGTGGCCACGGCTTTGGGCGCGCCTTCACCGATGGCTTCGCCGAGCGAGCCGGTGAGGAATTCGCGGTCGAGATCCCAGAGCGTGAGGCCGTAGGTTTCGGGATCGAGTTCGGCGTGGTAGCTGGGTTCGCTGCCGAGCGGGTCGAGGTCCGCGATCAGGTGTCCGCGCACACGGTACGCGTTGATCATCTGCATGATGCCGGCCTCTTTGGCGATTTCGGCATAGCGCGCGGAGGTCATGCCGGGGAGCGCCGGGTTGCGGTCGGTCTTCCAGCGCACCGGCTGGTGGGGCATGCGCAGGTGCTCGAAGACCTCTTCGTAGAAGCTGTCGGCGCCATCCAGCAGGGCCTGGACGCGGCCCAGGAAGCGGCCGGATTCGGCGCCCTGGATGATGCGGTGATCGTAGGTGCAGGCGAGCGTCATCACCTTGCTGATGCCGAGCATGGCGCGGGTCTCATCGGCTGCGCCCTGGTATTCGGCGGGGTAATCGATGGCGCCGGTGGCGACGATGGCGCCCTGCCCGGGCATGAGGCGCGGGCTCGAGGCCATGGTGCCCACCGTGCCCGGATTGGTGAGGGAGATCGTGGTGCCCTGGAAATCCGCCGTGGTGAGCTTGCCGTGGCGGGCGCGCTGCACCAGATCGTCAAAGGCGGTGACGTATTCGTGAAAATTGAGGGCGCCCGCGTTCTTGATATTGGGCACCATCAGGCTGCGCGCGCCGTCTTTGCCGGCGACATCCACGGCGATGCCGAGATGAATCTGCGGATGGAGCACGCGGTAGGGCTGGCCCTCGCGTTCGGCGTAGGCGTGATTGATGCCGGGCACGGTTTCGAGCGCCTTGACGATGGCCCACCCGATCAGGTGCGTGTAAGAGACTTTGCCATTGCCGACCAGGGTGCGGTGCTGATTGATGATGCGGCGGTTTTCGTCCATCACCTTGACTGCGATGGTGCGCTGCGAGGTGGCGAGCGGGATGGCGACCGAGGCCGTCATGTTCTCGGCGATGCGTCCGGCGACGCCGCGCAGCGCCTGCAGCTCTTCGCCGGAATCCGCGGCAGGGCCGGCGGACGGAGTCGGGGTTGGCGTGGTGACCGCGTTGGCGACGGGTTTGGTGGCGCCATTGGGCCGCTCGGGGCGGGGCTCGTCGAACACGCTCTTCCAACTCGAGTCTACGCTCGAGCGGTCGTGCAGATATTGTTGATGCAGCTCGTCTTCGAGCCAGCTATTGATACCCAGTT
>CAIRBY010000642.1 GCA_903876865.1 uncultured Acidobacteriia bacterium | reverse complement strand
CCATCAATGCCGGCAACTCCGGCTACGGCCGCGAACCCATCTTCTACTTCCTGGACGAAAAGGAAAACACCCTCATCCCGGCCAAGGAGTTGGACACCAAACGGCTCCAGCCCACCGGCGATTTCAAAATCGACTGGTCGCTGCAAAAACTCCGCCTCAACGGCGAAGACAATCAGCAGTTCTCCCACTACGCCTCCGGCGGCTTCTACCTGGATTTCCAGCAGCACGAATCCACCACCTCCGTCCTCAGCAGCCTCGCCTCCTCCGCCTTCAGCGGCTTCTTCCCCGATGGCACGTTCCACAATCCCTTCACCAAAAGCGCCGTCAAACCCGGCACCGCCACGTCCAAGAGCGGCAAGAGTTCCGCGACCGCCGCCTCCGCCTCCAAGAGTTCGAGCTCCAGTTCCAGCACACTCTCCAAAGTCACCGGACTCGCCGCCGGAGTGCAACTCTCCACCCCCGGCGCCGGTCAATCCATCGCCCTGCCCGGCGGAGTCGGCAAAGCCGCCTTCGCCTGTTTCGCCAAAGACCGCAAGCGCTCCGCCTTCGGCATGTTCATCAACGCCATCGTGCAGGCCACCAACTCGCAGCTCACCTCGCTGGTGCCGCTGCTCTCCATGCCCATCATCTCCGCGCCCGCGCTCCAGACCATCCGCGCCCTCGCCGGAGCGCTCCAATCTCACGGCCAGGGCCAGCATTGGATTCTGCAATGCGGCCCCCTCGATATGAGCGCCACCGCCGATGGCGTCAAGGCGCTCGGCGGCGCCCTCCGCATCGCCAACGGAACCTATGTCGTGATCCCCAAACAGCACGGCTCCGAACTCACCAGCCTCAAAGACTGGAAACTGATGGATGGCTTCCTCGTCCCCAAAGATGCCGACGAACGGGAGGTTTTCCGCCAAACCACTTCGCTGATGCAAGGTCTAACCTATATGACCGTGACCGCCAAAGTCTCCAAGGCGAAAATGGGAAGCTGCCTGCTCTCGCTCCCCGGCTAGGCGCGCCCCGCTACCAAACGATGCTATGAGACGCCCCTCATCCCTGCTGCCCGTCCTCCTCCTTTGCGCCGCAAGCGCGCCCGCGGCCGAGGTCTGCGGCTACGTCTACAGCGTGCGCGGCGATTGGCGCCTCGCCCCCCAATTCGCCGTCTCCCTCAAGCCCGGCATGGAACTCCACACCGGCGACAAGGTCAAGCTCATGACCGCCGCCCGCCCCGCCCACATCAACGCCGGCCTGCTCAACGGCGCACTCTGGAAACAGGAGTGCTCCACCGAAGCGGAGTGCCGCGACCCGCTCGCCCTCCCCGGCGCCGCGCCTGCCGCCAGCCTGCCCGAACGCCTGCGCACCCTCATCGCCAGCTTCGGTTCCCATCCCGCACCCGTCGTCTTCACCCTCAGCCGCGGCGGCGAGGGCGAACCCGCCGAAGCCGTGCTCCGCCTCCGCGCCGGGCAGGCCGATCTCGCGCCCGCGCTCCGCAGCCTCGCCGCGCGCGTCACCGTCCGCCTCTTCCCGCTCGCCGAGGGCGCCCCTT
>CAIRBY010000641.1 GCA_903876865.1 uncultured Acidobacteriia bacterium | reverse complement strand
CTCGTTACCGGATCGCTCGTTTATTGCGTCCTCACCATCCTCGCCGCCCTGCGCTTCCACGCCGTGCGCCCGCCCGCGCTCGCCAACCCCACCCCCCTCTCCAACCACAAGCCCCTTGCCGGAATCGATGACGGACTCGAACCCAACCTCCGCACCTTCTTCGAACAGGACTACCCCGCCTTCGAGATTCTCTTCGCCGTCCGCAATCCCGATGACCCCGCCATCCCCGTCGCCGAACGCCTCCGCGCGCAGTACCCGCACATCCCCTCACGCCTCATCGTCACAGGAGAGCCGCCCTACCCCAACGCCAAAGTCTACAGCCTCTCCCTCATGCTCGCCGCCGCCCGCCACGATCTGCTCGTCATGGCCGATAGCGACATTCACGTCACCCCCGGCATGCTCGCCGTCCTCGCCGCCGAATTCCAGGACCCGCATCTCGGACTCTCCACCTGCCCCTACCGCGCCGTCCCCGGTCCCAGCTTCTGGACCACCCTCGAGGCCATCGGCCTCAACACCGAATTCCTCGGCGGAGTCCTCGTCGCCCGCATGCTCGATGGCATGAAGTTCGCCCTCGGTCCCACCATCACCGCCCGCCGCGCCACCCTCCATGCCATCGGCGGCTTCGATGCCGTGAAGGAGTATCTCGCCGAAGATTTCGTGATGGGCAATCTCGCTGCCGCCCGCGGCGATGGCGTCATCCTCTCCTCCTACGTGATCGAGCACCACATCGGCACCCAGTCCCTCGCCGCCAATCTCCGCCACCGCCTCCGCTGGAATCGCAGCACCCGCCGCTCCCGCCCCGCCGGCTATGTCGGCCAGCTCTTCACCAACCCGCTGCCCCTCGCCCTGCTCCTCTTCGCCGCCCACCCCGCCTGGTGGCCCGCCGCCGCCGCCACCCTCCTCCTCCGCGCCGCCGCCGCCCTCGCCACCGCCGGACTCGTCCTCCGCGACCCCCTCACCGCCCGCCTCTGCCTCCTCATCCCCCTGCAGGACGTCCTCAGCTTCGCCATGTGGCTCGCCGGCTTCTTCGGCAACACCATCCTCTGGCGCGGCCGCAAATACTACCTCCAACCCGACGGCAAATTCGTCCTCATCCCCTAACCTCCGCAAGGCCCCACTCGCCCGTGCCGCAGTCGCCTGCCAACCCCACGCCCACCCCCAACTTCACCCGCCCCCCCGCAGTCCCCCCGTGGCGCACGCATTCCTGCGTGCAGCGCCGAGATTCGTCTCGGCGGCCTTTCCCCGATGTCCCCACCCCGCGCAGCAGAGCCCGAAAACAGCCCCCGCCTGCGCCCTGGGACGCCCTTCGATCCCCGCCCAGCCCCGGAACGGGGCGAAACTCTCATACCCCTTCCCAAATCCCAGTACAATAAACCCGATGGATCGCCTCGAGGAACTACGCCGCCGCCACGCCGCGGCTGAAGAAGGGGGCGGGGAACAGCGCCGCGCCCGCCAGCACCAGGAAGGCAAACTCAGCGCCCGCGAACGCGTCGATATCCTCCTCGATGAAAACTCCTTCGAGGAACTCGACAAGCTCGTCACCCACCGCTGCCACGATTTCGGCATGGACGCCCAATTCATCCCCGGCGACGGCTTCGTCACCGGCTTCGGCCGCATCCACGGCCGCCTCGTCTACGTCTTCGCACAGGATTTCACCGTCTTCGGCGGCTCCCTCTCCGAATCCAACGCCCAGAAAATCTGCAAGGTCATGGACCTCGCCCTCAAAATGGGCGCGCCCGTCATCGGCCTCAACGATTCCGGCGGCGCCCGCATTCAGGAAGGCGTCGTCTCCCTCGCCGGCTACTCCGATATCTTCCTCCGCAACACCCTCTCCAGCGGCGTCGTCCCCCAGATCTCCGCCATCATGGGCCCCTGCGCCGGCGGCGCCGTCTACTCCCCCGCCATCACCGATTTCGTCTTCATGGTCGAACACACCAGTTACATGTTCGTCACCGGACCCGACGTCATCAAAACCGTCACCCACGAAGACGTCACCAAGGAAACCCTCGGCGGCTCCCTCACCCACAACTCCGTCTCCGGCGTCGGCCACTTCATCGCCCCCTCCGATGCCGAGTGCTGCCGCATGATCCGCGAACTCGTCACCTACCTCCCCCAGAACAATCGCGAAGACCCGCCCCGCCGTCCCACCGCCGACCCCGCCACCCGCATGGATGCGGCCCTCGATACCCTCGTCCCCGCCGACCCCAGCCTCCCTTACGACATCAAGGACGTCATCCACCGCTGCGTCGATGATGGCCAGTTCTTCGAAGTCCACGAGCACTACGCTCGCAACATCGTCGTCGGCTTCGCCCACTTCGGCGGACGCTCCGTCGGCATCGTCGCCAATCAGCCCGCCTTCCTCGCCGGAGTTCTCGATATCAACTCCTCCGTCAAGGGCGCCCGCTTCGTCCGCTTCTGTGACGCCTTCAACATCCCCATCGTCACCTTCGAAGACGTGCCCGGTTTCCTCCCCGGCACCGCGCAGGAATTTGGCGGCATCATCCGCCACGGCGCCAAACTCCTCTTCGCCTACGCCGAAGCCACCGTCCCCAAGATCACCATCATCACCCGCAAAGCCTACGGCGGCGCCTATTGCGTGATGGGCTCCAAACACCTGCGCACCGATATCAATCTCGCCTGGCCCACCGCCGAAATCGCCGTGATGGGCCCCGAAGGCGCCGTCAATATCGTCTACCGCCGCGAACTCGCCGCCGCCGGTGCCGAGCAGGAGTCCGTCCGTAAACAGAAGACCGGCGAATTCCGCGACCGCTTCGCCAACCCCTTCGTCGCCGCCGAACGCGGCTACGTCGATGACGTCATCGAGCCCCACGAAACCCGCCCCCGCATCATCCGCGCCCTCGAGATGCTCGAAAACAAAGTCGACACCATGCCCCGCAAAAAGCACGGCAACATCCCCCTCTAACCCGCCCCACCCGTGCCTTTGCCTCTCATTGCGTCCCCCCGCCTTTGCGTGCCCCAATTCTTCTGCCCCGCACCGCACCCCCCACGCCAAGCCGCAACGCCGCCAAGAACCCCACACATGTCTTTGACTTTCAATGCGTCCCCCCGCCTTTGCGT
>CAIRBY010000640.1 GCA_903876865.1 uncultured Acidobacteriia bacterium | reverse complement strand
TGCCAACTCTTCGGGCGTGGTTGGCAGGCGGAATCGCCTGCCCTACTAGACCTTGGGGAAGCGGGAGACGGGGAAGGTGTCGAGGGGGACGGAGCGCTGCTGCACGAGCACGCCGCCATCCACCACAAGGCACGCGCCGGTGATGTAGCGCGCGTCGTCGGTGGCCAGAAACACGGTGGGACCGGCAAGATCTTCCGGCGTTCCGAGGCGGCCCATGGGCACGACCTCACCACGCTCGGCGGCCTGCTCGTCGCTGATATCGTAGGTGCGAATCAAGCCGGGGACAATCGCATTGACGCGGATTCCGTAGGGCGCGAGATCGAGCGCCATCGCGCGCGTCATGGCTTCGATTCCGCCCTTGGAGGCATCGTAGGCGACGTTGCCGCGATGGGCGCGGGTAGCGCCGCCGCTCGACATGTGAAGGATCACGCCGGAGCGCCGCCGCACCATGGAACGGGCAGCGCGGTCCGAGCAGAGGTAGGCGCCTTTGAGATTGACGTTCAGCACCTGGTCCCACCAGGCTTCGTCACCTTCCAGAAAATGGCGCGCGGCATAGATATTGCCGGCATTGTTCACGAGCACGTCGATGCGGCCGAACTCGGCTTCCACGCGGTCGAAGAGAGTGTCCACGGCGGCTTTGCTGGCGACATCGGCCGGTATACCGATGGCGCCGGGAATCGCGGCGGCGACTTGGGTGGCGCGCTCCGGATCAAGATCGTTGACGACTACGCGCGCGCCTTCCGCCGCAAACCGCTCCGCCACGGCGCGCCCGATGCCGTGCCCGGCGCCGGTGACCACCACTACCTGCCCTTCAAATCGATTCATGGATATAGCCAGAATAGCAGCGCCGGGTTAGAATACCGTTCGTGCTGACCGAAACCGATCGCCGCCAACTGGACGACGTGGGCTGCCTGCTGCTGCCGGGCGTGATGCCGCCCGAGGTACTTGCCGCGCTGCGGCGCCGCACGGACGAGTTGTTCGAGGAAGAGGGCGCGCTCGCCGGCAGCGAATTCAAACAGGAGCCCGGCGCGCGCCGCCTCGCCAATCTGGTGAACAAGGGACGCATTTTCGAGGAGATCATCCTGACTCCGCGGGTGTTGGAGTGCATGGCGCATATTTTGGGGCCGCGCTTCAAATTGAGCAGCCTCAACGCGCGCTCCACCGAGCCGCATTCGGAGAGCGATCAGCCTCTGCATGCCGACAGCGGCGCGATCTCTGACGAGGCGGGGTATTTCGTGGCCAACTCGGTCTGGCTGCTGGACGATTTCACGGCCGAAAACGGAGCCACGCGGTTCGTCGCGGGCTCGCACCGGTGGCGGCGGCTGCCGGAGCCGGAGTTCCACCATCCGCACCCCGAGCAGCAACTGGCGATCGCCAAGGCGGGCGACGTGATTGTGATGAACGCGCACATGTGGCACGGCGGCACGGCCAATCGGACCGGTGCGCCACGGCGCGCGCTGCACGTCTATTACACGCGCTGGGATCAGCCGCAGCAGCAGCACCAGAAGCGCTGGCTCTCCACGGAGGTGCAGGCGCGGCTCTCGCCCGAAGCACGGCGGATCCTGGCGCTGGACGATCCGCTCAATGACGCAGTCAGTGCCACCGGTAGCGGCAAGAGCGGCTTCATGAAGTAGCGGCGGGGCGCCGTTATTTCGGGGCGCCCAGGTGCGTCGCGGCGTAGAGGTGATTGTCCGCGGCTTCGCGCACCACTTCCCGAATCTGGTACGGAACCTTGGGCGCGGCGAACGTCATGGTGGTGCGGATGCCTTCGGCCTGAAGGCGCTCGAGGCTCGCGGGCAACAGAGCCAGGTCCATCACAGATTGCTTGCCCTCCAGGTAATGGCCTGCCGCGTCTTCGATCACGGTGGCGAACGTGACCTGCTGCACATTGCGGTCACCGCGGAGCACAAAGCGCAATTTGGCAGCATCGACGGCCACGGCCACGCGGATGTTGTCCCCCTCCCGGGCGATGGTGAGGGTGACCGGGAGTTCGTTCACGGAGTCTCGCGCCGCAGCGAGGCGATCGATGCGCTGCTGTGCGTTCTCTTTGGCCGGCGGCGCGGGAGTGGAGAAGTAGGCGGTGCGCGATTCCACCTTCGCACCCTCCGGCTTCTTCAACGCAACCTTCAACGCGTGCAGTTTTCCATCCGGCTCGGCCTGAGGCTGGAAGCCCGCCAGGTAGGAGACTTCGGGGATGGCCGTGAGCCTGCGCAAGCCGCCAGAGATATCGTTGGTATTTTCCAGGAACTCGCCGCCCGTGCCTGCCGCGGCGCCCGCCATGAATTCCGTCATGGTCTGCTGGCTGGCGCGCCGCGCGGTCTCGAGGCCGGACGAATTGAGCGCGTTGATGACGATGCGCCCGCGCAGGGCCACATCGAGGATCGCGCTCTTCAGCTTGTCCAAGCCGCCGCTGACGAAGCCGGCGGAGAGCAGCGCGAGGATCCGCGTGCCCGGGGCGGTGGCCAAGTGATTCACGACCACCTGCAACACGTCCAGCGAGGCCGCCGATTGCGGCTTGTAGGTGTCCCACGCGGTCGCGGTGACGGTTTGCACCACCGAGGGCTGTTCGCGGATACACTCGGGCTCGCCGGTCAGGCAGTTACACGCAATGGCCTGCCGGATGAGTTGCTGCCGGGCTTCCTCATCCAGTCCGTGGGAGACCGCATAGGCCTGGTAGGGCGAGACGGCGGGGCAGACGCCCATGCCGCTGCCCATCGCTTTGGGATGCTGGCGGACGCGGCTGAGCGCCTCCAGCAACTGGGTGGACTCGGAGGTGAAATCCAGCGTGACGGTGCCGGAATCGGTGAAGATGCCGGCGCGGTCCCCGCTCTCTAACGAGGCCACGACCTTCTGCGCGGCTACGCGGGATTGCTGCAGGGAAAAAGAGGTGGCGTGGGTATCGTCGAAATAGAGTGCGATGGTGCGGGGAGCGGGGGCTGAGGAAGTTGGAGTTTGACCGGCCGGGCTGGAGTGCGGAGCGCGCAGTTCGTTGAAGTGGGAGATGACCTGCGGCCTGCCTTCATCCAGCAGGGTGAAATCCGCGGCGGTGAAGCCACCGAGCGCATTGCCGCGGCGATCGCGTACGGTGATCCCAGCCTCCACCAGAGTGGTCTGTACAGAGAGTTGCAGGGCTGGAGCAGGAGCATATTTGGTGGTGCTGACGCGGATTTCGTCCACATCCGCGGCGCCGGCAGAAGCCAGCGCCGCGGCGAAGACGAGACAGATCCGGTCTAGACCCACCACGCGGCGCCCGGTTGCTCCTTAATCACAATGGAGTTCAGGAAACCGGCCGCTTTGGAGAGGCCTTCTTCGGGGGACATGAGGCTATCCTCATGCTCGATGGAGAGCACGTAATCGTAGCCGAACATGCGCAGGGTGCTGATGAATTCCTTCCACCACTCTTCGCCGTGTCCGTAGCCGCAGGTGCGGAAGATCCAGGCGCGGTTCTTCTCGTCCATGTAGCTCTTGGTATCCAGCACGCCGGTGAGCGGGAGGTTGCGATCGTAGATCTGCGTGTCCTTGGCATGCACGTGGAAGATCGAATCGCCGAGCACGCGGATGGCGGCGATGGGGTCGATTCCCTGCCAGAACATGTGGCTCGGATCATAGTTGCAGCCGATGCTCTTGCCGGCGATGGAGCGCAGGCGGAGCATGGTCTCCGGGCTATAGACCACGAAACCGGGGTGCATTTCGATGGCGATTTTGACGCCGTGGTCTTCAGCGAATTTGGCCTGCTTGGTCCAATAGGGAGTGACGACTTTGTCCCACTGCCAGGCGAGCACTTCGAGGTACTCGGGAGGCCACGGGCAGGTCACCCAGTTGGGATACTTGGCGGTGAGCGAATCGCCGGGACAGCCGCTGAAATCAATCACGGTCGGCACGCCGAGCTTTTCCGCCAGGCGGATGGTCTTCTTGCTCACCTCGGAATCACGCTTGGCGCGATCCTTATCCGGATGCAGCGGGTTGCCGTGGCAGCTGAGAGCGCTGATCGAGAAACCGTGGTCGGAGAGTTTGGCTTTGAAATCTTTCAACGCCGTCTTGTTCTCCAACATGGAGAGGTCGCAGTGCGCGCCGCCGGGATAATTGCCGGTACCGAGTTCCACGGTGCCGATATTGTAGCCTTTCAACTTTTGAAATACATCGTCGATCGATAACTGGGACAGCAACGGGGTGAATACGCCGACTTTCACGGGTGTCTCCTTTTAGATAATGGGCAGTAAACCATCCACAGAATATCACGCGGACTGGCGGACTGAGTGAAGCGCGCGCCAGGGCAGCGCAACGTTGCGTCGTAGATCTCTTTCGGCAACCGCCACCGGCGATCAGGCTACGGGCGGCTCGAAATAGGTCTGCGCCAGTTCGGGTTTTTCGCGGATGGCGCGGCGCCAGAAACTGCGGGCTTCCTCTTCCTGCCCCATCGACATGAGCACGTGGCCCAGATTGAGCAGCGCTTCGGCGAACTGCGGGTCTTCGTTGAGCGCCTGCTGGTAGAAGGCGACGGCGTCCTGCGATTGGCCGCGCTTCTGGCAGATCAATCCGGCGTTGTAGAAGAGTTCGGGACCGTGCTCGCCCAGATCGATGAGACGGCGGTGCAGGTCGTAGGCTTCGCTGAAATCCTCGGTCTCTAAGGCCAGGGCGGCGAGACCGCGCACGGCGTCTGAGGAATCGGGACGCAGCATCAAGGCTTCCTGGAAGCACTTGCGCGCCGCCTCGGAGTTGGAAAGGCGGGCGTAGGCGATGCCTGCATTGAGATAGGCCTCGGGCCAATCGGTACGTTTGGCGAGGCAGGCCTCGAAGGCTTCGGCGCTGGTAGAATAATCGCCGCGCAGGAGGCGCAGGTAGCCCAGGCGGAAACTGGCGTCGCACCATTCGGGAGCCGCTTCATCGATTCGCGCATAGAGCTTTTCGGCCCACTGGCGCTCGCCCTGCTGTTCCAGCACCAGGGCGAGATTCCAGAGCACGCCGGATTGGTTGGGGTCGATATTCAGGGCGCGCTCATAACTGGCGCGCGCACCGGTCAGATCGTTGAGTTCCTGTTGGGCCACGCCGAGGTTCAAGTGGGATTGGGCGCTGGAGGGCTGGAGGCTCGCGGCCTGCCGGTATGCCTCCATGGCCTTCTCAAAGTTGCCCATCTTGTGACAGGCCACGCCCAGGTTGAACCAGTTCTCAAAGCGGTCAGGGGCAGCCTCGGCGAGGGTGCGGCAATGGCGCGCGGCGGTGACATAATCGCCGTCCTGGAAGGCCAGGGTGGCGAGAGCTTCGGTGGCCACGGGAGAATCGGGCTGGAGTTCGCAGAGCATCTCCGCGTAGCGGCGGACGCTGGCCTGATCGGACTTATCCAGGAACATGGCCACCAGATTGGAAAGCGCCTCTTCGCACTTGGGATTGCGCGCCAGCACCTTGCGATACTGCTCCACGCTTTCGGCGTGCTTGCCGGTCTGCTGCAGGGCCACGGCCTGGCCGAAGAGCGCCTGCTCGTGATCCGGGAAGAGACTGAGGTACTTTTCCAGAGGCAGGATGGCCTGTTGCGGATGGCCATCGTGGATCAGGGCGATGCCGAGACCGAGCAGCGCGTCGCTGCGCGTGGCGTCTGTTTCGGAGGCGCGGCGGAAGGCCTCGGAGGCTTCCTTCCAGCGTTTCAGGTTGCCCTGGCAGACGCCCAGATTGAAGCTCGCGGTGCGGTGCCTGGGATCGAAATCCGCCAGCCAGGAGTAGGTGTCGGCGGCGGCCGCGTAATCCCGCATCTCATACTGAATGTGGCCCAGCGCGGCATAGAGCGCGAGGTCCCTCTCGCCATCCTCAATTGCTTTGGTGAGGAGGCGCGCGGCGGGTTCCAGCTTGCCTTCCAGGTGCAGGGAGACGGCCTTGGACAGCGTCTTACTCGCGCGCTTGCTGTTCTTCACCTCGGTGATGGGAGTGACTCCCGGCGGCATAGCCAGCCCGTTGCTCTCCGATGCGCTTACGTGTTCCATGTTTCGTTCCTCCCAGATTTCTTACTACGGCCCCTGGGTCTGAAGGCGCCTCCCGGCAGCCCCATCCCCAAAACCGCGAGCGTTCCCACGGGTGCCTCTGAACCGCCGGGCGCGCCCGGCATTCCTGGAATCCCCAGACCGGCAGTGACGCGCGCGCCGTCCACATCCCCGGCCAGGAAGCCGCAGACATGGCCGAGCCAATCATCGTTCTTGGAAACCTTGATCCAATAGAGGCGGGCATGTTCCCCGGCGTCGCTAAAGAACCCGACGCCACCGGCGGCGAGCACGCCACCGCTATACCGATCGATCTCTTCGCCGTCGATTGAAGTCACCAACCGGTTGCCCACCACATCCACGGCCACCTGCATGGGCTGGTTGTTGTGCACCATGATGTTGAGCGGCGTCTGGGAGCGGCGTCCGGCTTTGCCATCGACCACGTCGTACTGCACGAGGGCGACGAAGGGACGCAAGCCTGCTTCGACCACGCTCACCTTCATGGCGTGGTAGTTCTTTTCATCCTTGGAGCGTACGGTCCAGGAGATGCTTTTGTTTTCGATCTGCGCGAAGAAATCGAGACGGTAGTCGGTGAACTTGAGCGTGGGATGGAAGAGCGCGAGGGCGCCACTTTCCACGTAGCCATCGGGGTTGCGGGACCAGCCCGCGGGAACCTGTTTCGCCGCGGCGCCCCAGCTTTCCATACCGCCGCGGAAATTCTCGGTAACCTGTAGAGAGGCGCGGTCGGCGACGACGCGCCGTGCCCAGGCGACCACGCCTTTTGGCTGAGCCTGCGCCTGCGCGGCGACGCCCGGCGCGGCATCTGACGCGACTTCCCGATTGGTTGCCGGCAATACGCTCTCGGTGGAAACAGTATCCCGCGCAACCAGCCGGCGACCGCCCCGATAGGTTCCGATTCCGAACCATAAGGTGGCAGCCAGCAGCACCCCGGCCGCGATTTTGAACGCCACCAGAATGACGGTGGGCGGCTTTTTCGCCGCCGGCATATTGAAGGTCTCGACGAAATCGGGTTCTTTCCGGGCCGGTTTGTGTTGCGGCAACAGCTCTTCGGTTTTTTCGAATACCGGACGCAAGGTAAAGCGCGGCGGCGCGGGTGCGAAGCGGACATTTTGCCACTCGGGACGCGCGAAGGGAGCGCTGCGCAGGCGGTGGCTGTGAAATTCGATTGGAAAGATGCCGGGCCGCGGCATGCCGGCGGCGAGCGGCGTCTGCGCGTGCGCGGGCGGGGTCACCGAAATGGTGGGAATGGGGAGCACCCCCGACAGACCGGGCACGATTGCCTGGGGGGCGTTCATTGCGGGCGAAAGCAGGGCGGCCTTGGAAGGCGCCAGCCCGCGGGCCGCATCCCCCTTCAGGCCGAACTGCAGCAAACGCAACTGGCCAGGCGCGGCGATGGAGGCGGCCGAAGCCGCGATCAGCGGAGATTCCAGGGGGCTGGGGGCGGGGGCAGCGGCAGCCGCCGCCAGATACGGCACCGGAGTGCCGGCGATCCGCGGCATCGCAACCGGATCCGGCAGCCTGACCGACGCCGCCGGCGCGGTCAGCGGTGGAGCTGCTTCCGCGGACAGGAGCCAGGTTTCGGCGGCTTCCGGGGCCGGCGCGGAGACTGCTCCCGCGACTGCGCCGGATTCTCCGGCGAGAGCCGGGATGGCCGGCAGATAGGGCATGGCCGGGCCAGATGGCGCGAAGGAAGTCTCAGGCGCGGCCCGCAGCGGCAGCTTGCTCATCACCGCTTCGGCGCTGCTGCTCTGGCGCGGCGCGTGCACTTGAGGAACGTGCGCCCTGTCGAGGCTCAGGACGAATTGCGGTTGAGCCAAAGCAAGCGGGAAGGCGACTGACGCACAAGCGGAAGGCAACAGGAAGCGGCAGGCGGCTTCGGGAAGCGGCCCGGAGAGGAACGCGGTGCACGGCGCGGGCGGCTCCAACTGGGTATCGGCATCGGGGAGGGCCTCAAAACTCGGGGAGAGGCCCAGAGACGGAAGCGCGGGCGCGGCAGCGGACGCTTGCAGGCGGAACGCGGCGGAGGATGCAACCAGCGTCGCTACCGGTTCGGGCGCAGGCATGGCCGCAGTGTGAGCACACGCGGCAGGCCGGAGGAGCGGGCGGTCCGGCACCGGCATCGGCTCGAGTTCGGACGTCATGCGTAGCCGGGGCACCGGTGACTTTGCCGTGAGCACGGCCGCGGCGTGAACGAAGGTCTCGGCAGCTTCGGCGGCGGGAAGCGGGAGCGCC
>CAIRBY010000639.1 GCA_903876865.1 uncultured Acidobacteriia bacterium | reverse complement strand
CATCCGCATTCTGCGCATGCGCCCGGACGCGTCCGAGCAACTGCTGGTGGTCCACGCGCGCAACATCGGCCCCCGCAACCTGAAAGAGAATAACGTCATCCTGATCGGCGGGCCGCGCTCCAATCCATGGGTGGAACTGTTCGAGAACCGGCTCAACTTCCGCTTCGTGTTCACTCGGGAAGGCGCCCCGGCCAGCATCCGCAATGTGTCGCCGAAGCCCGGCGAACTCCCGCTCTACCAGATCGAGCGTAAGCAGGAGACCTCCACGGAAGGCTATGCGCGGATTGCGCTGGCGCCAAATCTGGACAAGACCGGACGGGTTTTGCTGATCGCCGGCACAACCAGCGAGGCCACCGAAGCGGCCGGCGAGTTCTTCCTGGACCCGCAGGCGGCACAGGCCCTTGCCGGCGAATTGGGACGGCCAGCGGGAGCCGGCGAGGGATTCGAGGTGCTGCTGGAGACCAAAGCCATCGGAGGCACGGCGCAGCGCTCCCGCATCCTCGCCCACCGCCTGCTGCAATAGCCTCAGCCGGGGCGGCTACGGCCCTCCGCGCGATAGCGCTGGAGCAGCTTCGTGAGCCGTGCCACTTCCTGCGGCCGCTCGGAGTAGAGGTCGCGCGCCTCCCCCGGATCCACACTCATATCGTACAGTTCGCCCGGCGGATCCCCCGGCCTGGACTTCACCGTGATGGGCTCGGTGAACCCGCCGGAACCGTGCCCCAGAACGAGCTTCCAGTTCCGGTCGCGGATGGAGAACATCCCCAGCGTGGAGTGGTGCACCACGGCTTCGCGGGGCGAGCGCGACGACTTGCCGGTCATCAGCGGCAGCAGGTTGAAGCTATCCTCGGCGGTATTGTGGGTTACCTTCCTGCCCAGCAGGCCTGCGGTGGTGGCAAAGAAATCGGTCAGGCAGCCGAGTTCGCCGGTACTTGCGCCGGCACGGATCCGGCCCGGCCAGCGGGCCAGGAACGGAATGCGGTGGCCGCCATCCCAGATATCGGCCTTCATGCCGCGCCAACCGGCATTGGCCCGATGCCCGTAGCGGGCGATCATGTCGCGCGTCCAGCGGGCTCCGTTGTCACTGGCAAAAATCACCAGCGTGTTGCTCGCCTGCCCGGTCTCTTCGATGGCGCGCAATACCTGCCCGGCGGCATCGTCCACCTCGACCACGAAATCGCCGTAATCACCGGCACCGGACTTGCCGCGGAACTGAGCCGTGGGCATCCACGGAGTGTGCGGAGCGGGCATCGCGAAGTAATGGAAGAAGGGCTGCTTCGGCCGCGCCCCCGCTTCCCGGATGCACTCCACCGACTTGCGCGTCAGCAGGGGCAGTACCTCCTCCATGCGAAAGCTTGGAGCAATTGGGCCGCCACGCCAGTAGGCGCCGCTCGGGTCTGGACCACCCGTATTGGGGGTGCTCGCAGTCGCTTGCTCCACGACCCGGTCGTTCTCGAAATAGAGGTACGGCGGCATGTCGAGCGACGCGGGTATCCCGTAATAATAGTCGAAGCCGCGATCGATCGGGCCAGGGTGTAGCGCGGCCTGGTAGTCGGTCCGGTCCTGCGCGCCAAGTCCGAGGTGCCATTTGCCCACCCCGGAAGTCCGGTATCCAGCCGCGCGCAGGAAGCCGGGCGCGGTCTGCCGGCCTTCTTCGATCAAGCTCGGCGAGTATCCGTTCAGTACTCCCTTGTCCAGGCGAGAGCGCCAACAGTAGCGCCCGGTCATGATGCCGTAGCGCGTCGGCGTGCAGACGGCGGAAGGCGAGTGCATGTCCGTGAAGCGGATCCCCTGGGAGGCCAGGCGGTCCAGGTTCGGAGTGGGGATGCGCGACTCCGGGTTGTAGCAGCGCAGGTCTCCCCAGCCCAGATCGTCTGCCAGGATGTAGACGATGTTGGGCGGTGCGGAGGCTGCCGCAAGTTTGGGGGCCAGCGCCGCGGCAGCGGCCGTTCTTAAGAAGGATCGCCTGTCCATGAATTCTGATTCTAAGCGGCTCGTTCCGTCGAAAGAAAGTGATTTACGGTATTCCAGCAGCTTTCTCCTGACCGTCACATGCCATCCGGACCACGCGTACATTGTTGATTCTGATCGATATTACATGTAAATTACAGTGCTCCCGACCGTAATTTCCTTCATTTTTGAAATCACCCGGAGTAAGATTTAGGGCGATTCGACAATTGCTTCCGAACGCCTCGGCCGGGCTGCTCCCAAATATGCCCGGCCTTCGCCGTGGTGGGTAATGGTTGGGCTTCCAGAGAGGTGTTTCCTATGAAAACGGTTCTGCTGAGCGTGTTCCTCCTCGCTCCCTGTGCGTGGGCTCAGACCAACGCGGGACAGATCACCGGCACTGTGACGGACTCGCAGTCGGCTGCGCTGATAGGCGTGAAAATTACGGCCACGAATTTGGCGACCAACGTCCAACAGACTACGCTGACCAGCAATGCCGGTCTGTATTCCCTGCCGGCGTTGGAGCCCGGCACCTACCGGTTGGCAGCCGACCTGACGGGATTCAACCGGCTCAACCGCGAACCCATCACCGTGGAAACCTCCAAAGTGGTCAACGTGGACCTGCAGTTGACGGTGGGCGATGCCAAGGTCGAGGTCACGGTTACCGGTGAAGCGCCCCTGGTACAACAGGCAAATGCTACCGTACAGTACGGAATCAACACGAAGGCCCTCGACGAACTTCCCATCGCCAACCAAAGCGCACTGCAGGTGCTAGCGCTGCTGCCAGGCGTGCTCGGAGAACCCGGCACGGAACAGGCGGCAGTCACCACCAGTTTCGTGACACCCGGCGGCGGAATGTCCATCGGCGGCGGACGTATGGGCTCCACCAACTACCTGGCGGACGGCGTCAGCAACAACAGTCTCTTCCTCGGGCGCATCTCGCTCTCGTTCTCATCGGACGCGGTCGCAGAAGTCGATGTCAAGGTAAACAACTATAGCGCCGAGTACGGACGCGTCGGCGGCGGCATCGTCACCATGACCACCCGCTCCGGCACCAACGGCCTGCATGGCACTTTGTTCTCCTTCACGCAGAACGATATTCTCAACGCCGCGCCCTTCAACAACACGTTCAATAAGAAGGGCTTGGTCCGCTACTGGCGCGGAGGCCTCGATGTCGGCGGTCCGGTCTACATTCCGAAGCTCTTCAACGGCAAGAACCGGACCTTCTTCTTCGTCAACTATGAACCGCTCCGCCGCTATCAGCAATCCAGCGCCTTCGCCCGCGTGGCCACCGATCTCGAGCGCCAGGGCGATTTCTCGCAATCCCTGGTCGATACCACCACGAACCAGAAAGTCTACCTGTTCCAGCAGTACCTGGCCAACGCCTCCGGCACCGGCTGGACCAATACCAAGATCGTGCCCGCGGCCGGCGCGGCCTTCCCGCAGTTCGTCAACAACGTCATTCCGAAATCACTGATCTCGCCGATCGGCCAGAAGCTCCTTAATCTGATGCCGCTGCCCAACATGCCGCTGAACGGCCTGGGCCAGAACTTCTCGGTCTTCCGCACGGTCCGCAACACCGATGGCCGCTGGAACGCGAAGATCGACCAGGTCCTCACCAGCACCAACCGCTTCACCTTCCGCGTCACGCAGGTTCCAACCAAAGGCGCGCGCACCTTCGTTCCGGGCGTGGTGGTAGGCGTACCCACGGACACGGCCACCGGCACCAACCTCGCGCTCAGCGACACGTGGACCATCGGCGGGAATAAGGTGAACGAACTCCGGCTCGGCTTCAACCGCACCAGCAACGTCCGCCGCCAGAGCGATGAGCAACTCGGCAGCAATTGGTACAAAGATCTGGGCTTCCCCTCTTACCTTTCGGGCGGCTTCCCGCAGGTCTCGGTCGGCTCAGGTTATAACAACGTCCAGGGGATTTCGAGCGATCCGGGCAATTACGAAATTGACAATACGTTTCAACTTACCGACATCATGAGTTGGACCAAAGGCCGCCACAACCTCAAGGCCGGCTTCGAGTTCATGGCGCCGCAGATGAACCTGATCGATTACGGCAACGTCGGCGGCTCCTGGACCTTCGCCAACACGACCACCAACATCGGCACCGCCAGCACATTGTCGGTTCTCGGCGTGGCCAACGCCGCCACCGGCCTGGGCTTCGCCTCGCTGCTGGAGGGATTCCCCTCCGCCGTCAGCGTCGCGCCGGCGGTGATTCCCTACCAGTACCGGTGGAAGTATTATGCCGGGTTCGTGCAGGACGACTTCAAAATCTCCCCGAACCTGACCCTGAACCTGGGCGCCCGGTATCAGATCGAAGTGGCGCGTTCGGAGAAGCACCACAATCAGGGCTACTTCGTTCCCGACCAGGCGGTCACGCTCGCCAACGGAAGCCAGCAGATGGGCTACCTGCAATTGGACGGTCTGGGCGGCGCACCCAACACGCTCTGGCCCACCCGCTTCAACAACCTCGAGCCGCGCATCGGCTTTGCCTGGCGCGCTCCCCACTCGATTCCCGGTCTCCAGGTCATCCGCGGCGGCTACGCGCTCACGCATACGCCGACCAGCGGACTCTTCCGCATCCCCATCCCCGATCTCAGCCCGTCCGCGCAGCAGTACGCGGTCAACGGCGCGGCCAACGGTGGACAGGTGCAGATGGACAACTTCCCGGTCGTCCTGCCGAGTACCGGTTTTGCCTTCCCCACCGATGGCAAGATCACCAACCTCTCCAACATCGCCAGCCTCTACTATTTGTCCAAGAACGTCGCCATCCCATACATGCAGCAGTGGAACCTCGGCTTCGGCTTCCAGTTCGGCAACGATTACGGCATGGAAATCACCTACGCCGGATCCAAGGGCACGCAGTTGTTCGGACCTTCGCAGCTCTTCAACGGGATCGATCTCGCCGAGTACTCCAAGGAATATCTCGCCGGGCTGAATATGGCGGACCTGTTCCCCAATCCGGCCGGAATCAAGGACGCGAGTGGCAACGTCATCAAAGTGACGCGCGCAAATCTGCTCCGCCAGATTCCGACCACCGGAGCCATTACCAATCCGCTGGCGCAAGGCTATGGCTCTTTCTACAATTCGCTGCAGGTCAATTTCACCAAGCGCTATTCGAAGGGGCTCCAGTACAACATCAACTACAGTTGGATGAAATCCACCGACAACACCTCTTGCGAAGGCCAGTTCTGCAACGACAACATTCAGAACTGGGGTACGGGGGCATCGCAACTGCTCAACGGGGACCGGCACCTGGAACATTCCATCTCCGTCTTTTCAATCCCGCACACATTGCGCGTCAGTTATAACTGGGACATCCCGGTGGGCAAGGGCAAAGCCCTGCTGGCCAACGCTCCGGGCTGGCTCAACCAGATCGTAGGCAATTGGAAATGGACCGGCAACGGCTCCGTGCAATCGGGCTTCCCGATTCAGACACAGACGGGCAACACGGCCGGATTCCCCGAAGACGTCGGCAAGATCCGCGCCAATATCAACCAGAATGTCCCGCTGCTGCTCAATGGCTGGGAGAACAACTGCAACAATGCGGTCACGCAGCGCTGCTCTTACGTGAATTCGCTGGCGCTGTTCACGGCGCCCGGATTCCTCACCATCGGCAATACGCCGCGCGTGCCGGATTATCTCCGCGGGCCGTACCAATCCAAGTACAATCTGGCGATCCTGAAGGACTTCCCGATTCACGAACAGATCCGCCTTTCGTTCCGCGCGGAAATGTATGGGGCGTTGAACCATGTGTACTTCGGCACAAGCGGGAATAACTTCACGATCTTCCAGAACCTGGATTACAGCAAAGGCGGCGTCCCGACGGTCGCGTCCGCCAACATCAATCCCGCGTACTCCGACATGGGCATCAGCGGCAATCGCACCATGCAGTTGGGGCTGAAGCTGTACTTCTGAGAAAGTGCCCGGGCTGGCCGCCCTTGCCAGTCCCTCGACCTTCTAAGCAGCAGGCGTAGAACCGGCCAAAACCGAGCGCTGAAGGTGACAGGGTTCACTGCCGCCTTAGTAGACTGTGAAGAAGCGAGCGAGGCTGTTATGACGCGACACGATCCGAAGGCAGGCGTTTCATCGCTGGCGATTGGCATTTGCGCCGCGCTTGGTCTGGCCATGCCTGCGCAAGCCCAGGCAGAGCAACAGGAGCCGCTCACGTTCGAAGTCGCGTCCGTGAAGCCGAGCGGGGGTTGTCCGCCCGCGTGCGGCTTGATCCGGCAGATGCCGGGGGGACTCCGATATCACGGTGAAGGCGTGACGCTGCGCGTGGCCATGACCGTGGCGTACACCGTGACCGACCGGCAGATTTCCGGCGGCCCTTCGTGGATGAATACGGAACGGTTCGATATCGAGGCAAAAGCT
>CAIRBY010000638.1 GCA_903876865.1 uncultured Acidobacteriia bacterium | reverse complement strand
CGCTGCCGAACGCGGCCACAATCGAACCCGGAGCCACCGACGCCCCCGCGTAGCTCGCCGCCGAAATCGCCGTCAGCGCCGCAGCGGCAGGGGCCGTGCGCGCCACGCGGAACCCCGTATGGAAGTACGGACCTTTTGGATCGTCCGGCGCGCGGTAGTATCCCGGGTCGCGGTTCGATACCCGCGCGTGCCCCGGATCGTGCAGCATGCCGTTGAACCAGCTCCCGCCGCGCATATTCCGGTAGGGCAAGCCGTCCGGCATGGGGCTGCCGCTATCCGGTCCGGGCGGATTCCGATACGGGCTGACGCTGTAGTAGTTCGTGTCGTACCAGTCGTTCACCCACTGCCACACGTTTCCCGCCATGTCGTGGATGCCCCAGGCATTGGCGCCACTGGCAGTCTGCACGCTCGTCTGCGCGCCCGGCCACCCCAACTCCACCTTGGTGTGGAGTTGCCCGTTGTAGAACCCCACGGGCGTCGTCCACGGATACGGTCCGGTCTGGAAGGGATTGTTCGGGTCCGGTCCCTGATCCGGGTTCTTCGGATCCGGCCAGTTGGCCTTGGTATTGTCCTCGTCGTTGCCCCAGGGGAAGTTGAAATACGGAGTGTATTGGCCCCCGCGCGCGGCGTACTCCCACTCCGCTTCGGTCGGCAGCCGGTAGCCCGGTTTCGTGAAATCCACTTTCCCGGTAGTCAGGTCGTAACACGGCGGCAGCCCCTGCTGCTGGCTCAGCCAGTTCGTATACGCCGCAGCGCCGCTCCAGCGGACACCCACCGGATGGTTCGCCCGATTGTCCACAAGGCTGAATTTCGCACCGTCCCACGCGATGCTGCTGTAGTTCATCACCGTGTGCGTCTCCACGTAGAAATCCGTGCCGCCCTTGCCATAGATCAGCCCGTTGCGCACCTCGATGGCCCCCTGCGCATATGCCGAATTCAGGAACTCGATGTACTGGCTGTTGGTGACGTCGTACGTGCCGATGTACATCGCATCGATCCACACCATGTGCCGCGGACGCTCATCGCTCGGATGCTGGGGGTCCACGAAGTTGTAGTGGTCCCCCATCTGGAATTCGCCGGCCGGGAGCAGCGTGACCTCCGGATATTTCGTGGCACCCGGCTGCGTGGATTGCGCTCCCGCGCAGAGCGCTGCCAGCAGCAGCGCCCATACTCGCGTAGTCACCGGCCGCCTCATTTGATATTCACCGTCACCGTATTCGCGCTGCGCCCGTCCACCTTCAGCACCAGACTGAGTTCGCCCTTGCCCGCCAGCGTACGCGGCAGAGGACCCACGTTCACCTGATCCAACCCGGGGAACTGCGATTGCGCCGCTGCCCCCAGCACCGGGACCGCCACTCCACCCACGGTGAAACTGATTCCGGCAACCGAACTCAGACCGCGCAGCCCTGTACCGAACAGCGAGAGGTAAATCTGGTCTGTCGCCGCGCCGAGATCGATCGGCGTGGAGACATACTGCTTCGCCGTGGCATCGTATTGGAAGATGGGTACGTCGCTGCGCTGCCCCGCCGCATCGATGCGCAATCCCGTGATCGCGCCCACGCCCTTGCCGGTCGAGTTCATCGAGAACACTCCCGGCGCCACCGCTTCGATTGCGATGCTGGCCCAGGCGCTGCTCCCCGAATCGCGCTTGATGGTCAGCGTGGCCGGGCCCGCCGCGACTCCATCCGGCAGCACCAGGTTGATCTGCCGCGGCGAGGCATAGAACAGCGGGCACGTCAGCGTGACGCCCGCGCTATCCGTGATCTGGACCGTGGCGCCACCCAGTTTGCTTGGCAGCGAAGAGGCGCCGGCAGTCGCCGTGCTGTCCGCCAGCACCGTACCGAACAGGCTCAGGATCGCACCGGAGGCCGTTGAGCCCGCCAGCATACTCGCCCCGTTCGCCCACGTCATGGCGTACTTCTCGATCGGCCCCCTCGGCGTCAGATCCTGCCCTACCAGCCCCGCGTAGTCTGGCGCATATTTGCGGACCTTGAACACGGAGTTCATGCCCTCGCCCTTCGGGTCGAGACTGGAGATTTGCCCCTGCGTGAGCGGCCCCTCCTGCACCACCGAACTGATGTACTTCCAAACGATCTCTCCAGCGGGAGTCACCTCTTCCAGCAGGCCGTGGGTGCCGAAACAGATCAGCGTATTCCCGTTGATCATGCGCTCGGCGCCGGAGATGTCGCCATCGAAGTACTGCTCCGTGCCCTTGCCCGCGTAGGTCCACGCCAGTTGCTTGGGCAGGTACGCCGAACCCGTGGTGAGCGGGTAGTTGCCGCTCGAATCCACCGGAGAAACCGCTTCATCCACCGTAGACGCGTCACCACCGGGCCGTCCGACGCCGTTATTGAACACGAGGATATTGCCCGCGCCCGGGCGCCCCTTGGCAATCCACTGCGTGTCGTGCTGCTGGTAGAGCATCTCGTCCGTGTTCTTACCCGCTCCGTACATCAGCGCGTTGCCCCAACGGTAGAGCAGATCGCCACCTTTGCCGTGCTTCCCGCCAGTGTGGCCGGCCGCCTCCGCCTTGGTGGTGGAGTGATCGATGATCCAGACTTCGCTGTTGCCGCGCACGCTGAGCATGATCTGATCCAGGTCCGCGTTGTAATCGATCCCGTTCATGTGATTCCAGAATGCCGGGATCTGACGCGGGTAGGCGGCGTTGGGGTCGATCAGTTCGGGGTGCGCGGCGGGTGTGCCATAGTTCGACTTAGTCTGGTCGTAGCTCTGCACCAGGTGGTCCCAGACGTGCCACTCCCACACGATCTGTCCGCCGGTGGGGCGGGTGGGCTGAATCTCCACCACCGCGTCCGGCAGCAGCACGCCGCCGGACCCGCTCTGCAGCATGTTGGGGCGGAAGCCGGCCGCGGCCATATCGGCGGCGGTTTTCGTCTCCACCAGCAGCGCGATCACGTTGCCGTTGGGAAGGTACTTCAGATCGTGATGCAGGGAGTAGGTGGAACTCGCGTACTCGAATTGCCAGACGCGATTACCCTGCCAGTCGTACTCTTCGATGCGGCCACCGTCTCCGCCCCCCGTCGCCAGTCCGTTGCCGGTGACGGAGATGGAACGCAGCAGGTGGCCGTTCGGCAGCAGATGCGCCATGCGGCCGGGTTCAGAGTTGCCGGCGAACCAGCTGTTGACCACCTGCCCGTTATTGTCGATCAGGTAGGTGTACCCGTTGTGCAATGGAGGAAGCAGCGTATAGCCCGGCGAAACCTTCGCCGTATTGTTCAGAAACAGGCCGACCGTGTGATCCTGGCCTGGCAGAACGGGGATTGAGACGATGAGGCTCAATGTCAGGAGTGCGCGAAATCGAATCATGATTGGGCTCGCACCAGTAGTGTGCGTTCCGCTCAATCCAGAGTACAAGCTCTTTTACTCGTTGATTACAATTCGACCGCGCCGGCGGGTCAAACCGGTAGCCGGGATGCTTCCTGCAACGCGATCTCCACTTCCAGCCCCGATGGCCGCCGATTGCGGCAGCGCACCGTGCCCTGGCAGGCTTCGATGCACGCCTTGACCACCGCGAGGCCCAGACCGACCCCGCCCGTCTCCTGATTGCGCGAGGGGTCGAGCCGGTAGAACGGTGCGAATACATCTTCCAGCGCCTCCTCCGGCACGCCCGGCCCCTGATCCGCCACCGTCACGAAGATCTTGCCGTGCTCCGCCCGCGCGGAGACGTGAATCGGCCCCGCATGGCCCGCATAGCGGATCGCGTTCCGCACCAGATTGGAGAGGGCACGGAAGAGAAACTCCGGCTCGGCCACTGCCCGCAGCCCCGCATCCACCGAGGTCTCTACGTTCACTTCCCCGGATGCCTCGCGCTCCAGCACGCGCGCCACCGTGGCCGCCAGATTCACCTCCACCAGTTGCACGTCAATGCCCTTCATCCCCGCGCGCGAGAAGGACAGCAGTTCGTTGACCAGCGCGGACATGTGCTGCACCTCTTCCTGAATCTCCGTCACGCATTCCCGCTCGCTCCCGCTTACCCGCCGCTCCAGGCTGCCTAGCGCAAACTGGATGGTCGCAATGGGATTGCAGAGCTCGTGCGCGATCCCATCCAGGAAACGCTTCTGCCCGTTCACATAGCCCGAGAGCCGCGACGCCATGCGATTGACCGCCACGCCCATCTGCCCAATCTCGTCCCGCCGCCTGTCGGCCACGTGAATCTCAAAGCGCCCCTCGGCAATCTGACCGGTGGCGTGGGTCATCTGCGAAATCGAACGCGTCAGCCCGCGGATGAAGGGCATCCAGCAGATCACAGACACCAGAATCACCGCCAGCACGATGGTCACCCACGGCTTCGGGTCGAAGAACAACGGGCTTGCGAGCAGTGAGGGCGACATCAGAATCAGCGTCCCCGGCTTCGGATTCTCGCTGCGATCCAACCTCACCGGGACGCGTACCCCGGCCCAGTAACCCGTGGGCGCGCTGGTCGCCGTGAGGAATAACGGCGGTGAGGGAACACGCCGGTCACGCACCGGCGCAGGAGGTTGGCCGCCGCGCCCTTCGCGTGCGCCGCCCGGCCCGGCTGGACGTCCCCGGCGGCGCCGCGGAATCCGGTCCGCCACTTCCGCCGGCGCCTGCAGCTCCGGCCCCGCCACGCGCTCGCCCTCTTCATCGATCAGATACAACGCCACTCCGTTGGTCTGCGCATAGCGCGCCAGCGCCGCGTCCCAACCAGCCGGAGCAGTGACATCCAACTCCAGCGCCAGCGCGTGCGCCATCGCCATAATGCGGTTCTGCGCCGGCGCCAGCAGGAACGAACCCGGGTCCACCCGGAACTGCACCCGCGCCATCACCACGAACACCAATCCCAGCAGGCACAGGTTCAGAAACGCCACGAACAACACCTTGGTGAACAGCGGCAGGCGCGGCTTCATTGCGGTGGTCCGGCTTCGGGCTTCTGCAGCATGTAGCCCACGGAGCGAACGGTCACGATCAGTCGCGGCATCTTCGGATGGTCGCCCAGCTTCCGCCGCAGCGAAGAGATGTGCATATCGATCGAGCGGTCGAACGCGTCGAAATCGCGCTCCGCTACCTCGAGAAGTAATTGCTCCCGCGATTTCACGCGCCCCCAATCCCGCGCCAACGAGAGCAGCAGATCGAATTCCGTGGGCGTGAGCGTGAGCAGTTGCTGCTGAAAGAAGGCCGTGCGCGTCTCCGGTTCCACTCGCACGTCCCCCGCCACAATCGCCGGTTGCGGAACGCTGCGCGACTGCGCGGCGGTCAGGATGGAGCGGCGGATCACCGCGCGCAGCCGGGCCAACAGTTCCCGCGGCGAATAGGTTTTGGGGATGTAATCGTCCGCGCCGAGTTCCAGCCCCGCGATCCGGTCCGGCCCCTCGCCCCTGCCGGTCAGCATCAGCACCGGCACGGCGGATTTGACCCGCAGCCGTTTCAACACCTCGAACCCGTCGATCCCCGGCAGCATCACATCCAGCAGAATCGCGTGAAACTCGCCGTGCAGCGCCTTCTCCAGGCCGTCGGTCCCGTTATGAGAGAGCGAGACCTCGTAACCGAGCGGTTCGAGGTACTCCTTCACCATCCGGCAGAGCTTCGGATTATCGTCCACCAGCAGCACGCGCGTGCCGGCGGTCACTCCGAATTGCTCGAGCAGGCCCTCCATGGTTACCCAAACTTGTCACCTAAACGATAACGCATCGCCCCGGGATCTCCGGGCGTCTTTACCGATCCTTTACAGATCTCCCGCCCGCGGCCCGCTCACCGGAGAATGCTGAACATGTTGGAGAAATCGTCCGTCCAGATGCGGAACGGGCGTGTGGGAAGCAGCAGTTTGGCATCCTTCTGCAATTCGGGGTGCGCCGCTGCGGTCTCGTGATTCATGATCAGCGTCCAGGAGCAGGAAAAGCAGATATTGTCGTCGTCCCTGGCAGCCCAGTGATAGACCAGCCCCGTCTTGTCGAAGGCGTTGGCCGCGCGCTCCATCACCGGCTCCAGATCCAGATACGAGTTGGAGATGTTCACCGCCAGAATGCCGTTGGGCTTGAGGTGGCGGAAGTAGAGCGCGAAGGCTTCCCGCGTGATCAGGTGGACGGGGACGGAATCGCCGGAGAAGGCATCCATCACCAGAATGTCGAAAAGCTGCGTCGCCGGTTCGGCTTCCAGCAGCAGGCGGCCATCGCCCATCGCGACCTCCACCTTCGCCGGACTGTCCTTCAGATACGTGAAATCGCGATTCGCGATCTCCAGCACCTGCGGATTGATCTCGTAGATACGCAGTGTGTCCCCAGGCAGGCTATAGGCGGCCAGGGTGCCGCAGCCGAGCCCCAGAATGCCGATGCGTCGCGGCGCCCCTTCGAGCGCCTTCATGGCGCGCCCGATGCCGCTCTGCGGGCAGAAGTACGTCACCGGACGGCGGCGGTACTCCGGCCGCAACATCTGCTGCCCGTGATTGATCACGCCGTGAATCAGCTTGCGCGCCGCATCGTCGTCCACACGCGGGTCGCCTTCATCGAACACGCGAAGCTGTCCGTAGAAATTGCGTGCCACCACTTTGTAGCCGCTCACCATCTCCACCATGATGCCCCGCAGAAAGTAGACGTAGCCGCCCAGCAGCAGGCAAAGCACTACCATGCCCGTGCTCTTCCACATCTGCGGAGCCTGCCACAGTGCGCGCGTGAAAACGCCTGCCAGCACCAGTGCGCAGAACGCCAGGCCGATGGGGAATTCGTAATACGCGTGGAACACGTTCGGCGCGAACAGCCCCACGAAGAGGCCGCCCACCGCTCCGCCCATGGAGATGATCACGTAGAAACCCGTCAGATAGCGCGGATGCGGCTTGAGCCGTACCAGTTCCCCATGGCACGCCGTGCACACGATGAACAGCGCCACGTTCAGCAGCGCGATCACGAGGCGCAGCGCCAAGGGGTGGTGGTCCACCCACAGGCGGTCCGCCATGAAGGCCAGCGAGGCGATGGCAAGCGGTACGAGCACCGGGCGGAAGTAGAGGCGCGGCGCTTCGAAGCAGACGATGAAACTCAACAGGTACGCGGCCAGCGGCAGGATCCACAGAAACGGAATCGCCGCCACGTCCTGCGTCAGGTGGTTGGTCACCGCCAGCAGCAGGATGCTCGCCGCGGCCGCCAGTCCGAGCCACAGGAAGCGCTCAGTCCACGTAGGAGCCGTCACGATGGCAGCTTCCACCTGCGCATCGGGCGCTGCCGCTACCGTGGATTCGGCCGAGGTACGCCACGCCGTGAGCCCGCACAGCGCCGCGAAACAGACGAACGCCCCGGACCAGATCAGGCCCTGGGACCGGCTCGTCAGATTCGGTTCGATCAGGAACGGATAGCTCAATAGCGCCAGCATCGAGCAGAAATTGGAGAGCGCGAACAGCCGGTAAGGCAATCCGCTCTGGTGCGTCCGCGCGTACCACGCCTGCAGCAGCGGGCTCGTGGAAGAGAGCAGAAAATACGGCAGCCCCACGGTCACGCTAAGCAGCGCCAGAATTGTCAGCGAAGGCTGCTCCATGCCGGCCTGCTTCCAACTCGGATTGGGGATGATCGGCAGCGCCAACAGGCTCAGCGCCAGCAGCGAGATGTGAGCCATCGCCTGCTTCCGCGGCGGCAGTTTGTTCAGCCAGTGGGCGTACGCATAGCCCAGCAACAGGATCAGCTGAAAGAACAGCATGCACGTGCTCCACACCGCGGAGGAGCCGCCGAACCAGGGCAGGATCATCTTGGCGATGACCGGCTGTACCTCAAACAAGAGGAAAGCGGAGAGTGAAATCGTCAGGGCGTAGAAGAGCATGGTTTTTTCAGTACCCTCTAAACTAACCGATTTGCAGAACCGCTGCTGCAAAATCTCACTCCGTGGCCGTAAGAGAGTGTCCCTGTGCCGCCGGCCCGCAAAATGGCATCAGCGTGCGCCAATCCGGTCAGAACCACGGCCGCCAGGGAGCGAAGGGTGATAGATCTTCGTGGCCGACCCGCGCGATGGCGCCGTGCGCTCCTGTGTTCTCACTTGCGGCCACGGCTCCGATTCGCCCACCTCGGCAGAACGAGAAAGTTCGCGAGTACAGTAAAGGTCCAGCAAGCCACACAGAAGCGTAATCCCCGCTCTGTGGAGGCGGTTTTCAGCTCGAGTTACGTCCAATAATTACGATCCATGCTGCGGTATTGCACCGCTTCGGCCAGATGCTTGGCCGTGACTGCCGTGGAATGGTCCAGATCCGCCACCGTGCGCGCCACCTTGAGAATGCGATCGTGGGCGCGGGCCGAAAGCCCCATCCGCCGCACCGCCATTTCCAGCGTGCGCTCGCCCGCGTCATCCAGCGCGCAAACCCCGCGAATCTCGCGCGCCGGCATGCGCGAGTTATAAAAGCCCCGCGCCTGCTGCACCCTGCGCGCCTGCTCCACTCGCCCGCGAATCTCGGCGGAGGATTCCGCGCACGTGACCCCACGCAACTCCTTGAACGGTACCGCCGGAATCTCCACGTGGATGTCGATGCGGTCCAGCAGCGGCCCGCTAATCTTCCCCAGGTAGTGCTGAATCTGCCCCGGCGTGCACCGGCACTCCCGCGTGGCATCGCCGAAAAACCCGCACTTGCACGGGTTCATCGCCGCCACCAGCATGAAACTCGAAGGAAACCGCAGCGTCATCGCCGACCGCGCAATGCTCAGTGACCCGTCTTCCAGAGGCTGCCGCAGCATCTCCAGCACGTCGCGCGGAAACTCCGGAAACTCGTCCAGAAACAGCATCCCGTTGTGCGCCAGGCTCGCTTCCCCCGGACGCGGCATACCCGCACCGCCCCCGATCAGCCCTGCATCGGAGATCGTATGGTGCGGTGCTCGAAACGGGCGCTGATGCAGCAACCCCGCGCCCGGTCCCAGCGTCCCGGCGATGCTGTGGACTTTCGTCGTCTCAATCGCCTCTTCGAACGTAAGCGGAGGCAGAATCCCGGCCAGACGCTTGGCCAGCATCGTCTTGCCCGATCCCGGAGGACCGATCATCAGTATGTTGTGCACCCCCGCCGCCGCTACTTCCAGTGCCCGCTTCGCCATCGTCTGCCCACGCACGTCGCGGAAATCCGGCGCCGACCCGTCCTCTTCCGCGTGCCCGTTGCGGCTCGCCACCACCGGCGAAAACTCCAGCGGACGCGTCAATAGCGCCACCACCTCCGCCAGATACCGGACGCCGTACACGTTCACCCCGTCCACCACCGCAGCCTCCGCCGCGTTCTCAGCCGGGACAATCAGGTTCGCGATCCCCAACTCGCGCGCGCACACCGCGATCGAAAGCACACCGCGCACCGGACGGATCGCCCCGTCCAGCGAAAGCTCCCCGATGAAGATGTGCTGATCCAGCGCCTTCACCGCGCCCATTGCTCCCAGAATCCCCATCGCCACCGGAAGGTCGAAGCCCGCACCCTCCTTTCGCACGTTGGCGGGCGCCAGATTGATCGTGATGCGTTTGTTCGGGTACCCAAAGCCCGAGTTGATCAGCGCGCTCTTGATCCGCTCGCGGCTCTCGCGCACCGCCACATCCGGCATCCCCACCATCACCGAGTCTCGCGCGTTGCCGGACGCGAACATATCGACTTCAACGTCGATCAGGTGCGCGTCAATGCCGTAGATCGCTGCACCGCGTGTTTTGAACAGCGCCATGAAGACAATAGTGTCCGCAGCCTGGCAAAACGCTCAGTTATTTTTGAGTTTTCTGGAGGTGGAAGAAATTGGGGAAGGGAAGAACTCCAAGGCTTACCCGCGACCCCGCACACTTCCTCGATTTCCGGCACCGCGGATCAGCGGCGTCTCTGTAGCGCGGATGTAGAACCGGATGTATAGGGAATCGGGGAGGCGGCGCTTGCATTCGGGCGCAGCCGGTCGCCACTGTGCGGGCAAGAGATGGCGGAGGAAGAGGGATTCGAACCCCCGAACGAGTTTCCCCGTTAACGGTTTTCAAGACCGCCGGTATCAACCACTCACCCATTCCTCCACAATTCGATGATACCCGTTTTTATTTAGGAGGCGCGGCAGGGAAAGCTGCCTGCAGGTGTTGCAAAGTCACGGCGACGGTTCCGGTCAGGGAGATCGCGATGGCGGCGGCTTCGGTGGCAACTTGCATCGCCTCGGGATATGCAGCTCCCGCGCCGAGCGCCATGGCGATGGCGGCTAGTACGGTGTCGCCTGCTCCCGTGACATCGTAGACCTGTCGCGGCGCGGATTCAGTGTGGGCCAGAACTTGCGAATCGCGGAACAACGTCATGCCATCCGCGCCCTCTGTGACCAGCACGCTGGTGCCGGGAAGGGCGGCGGAGAGGCGGCAGCCTGCGAGCAGCGTCTCGGCATGATCGCGCGCCGGGAGTGCGGCGAGAATACCGAGTTCAAGGCGGTTGGGTTTGAGCAGTGAGGCGCCGGTGTAACGGTGATAGTCGGTGCCCTTGGGGTCCACGAGCACCGGTATCCCGGCAGCGCGCGCGGCGGCGATCACCGCGCCAAGCAGGGTGGGGGTGAGCAGTCCCTTCGCATAATCGGAGACCACGATGGCGGCGGCGTGGGGCAGGCGCTCTTCGAGCGCGGCGAGGACGCGCGCGGCGGTCGCATCCGCGATTGCCGCGGTCTCCTCCTCGTCCACGCGCACGATCTGCTGGTGCAGGGCGACAATGCGGGTTTTGGTGGTGGTAGGGCGTCCCGGCTCGGGCAGGAGCAGGTCACCGCTCACGCCAAATTCCGCCAGCGCGGATTTCAACTCGGAGGCTTCGGGGTCCTCACCGACCACGCCCACCAGATCCACCCGGGCGCCGAGGGCGGCCAGATTCGCGGCGGTATTGGCTGCACCGCCGGGGCGCGTGGTGGAGCGGCGGCGGCGCACCACGGGAACGGGCGCTTCCGGGGAGAGGCGCGAGGCTTCGCCCCACCAGTAGCGGTCCAGTATCACGTCGCCGATGACGAGCAGTTGCTGCCCCGGGAATTTTTCCAGCACCGCGCGTAGCGCTTGCGCCTCCGCCATTAAGCCTCGCCCCGTTCGGCGAGCAGCGATTCGACTTTGCTGCTGAGATCGCGCAGTGCAGACATCACCTCTTCATGATCCACCTTTTCCTGCACGGGCATTTTGCGCTGAATGTGGAAGACGCCGCCCGGTTCCAAAACACAGCGCTCCACTTCAGACAGGCTATCGAAACCCTGGCGGTGAAGCACGGTCATCAGCTCGCTCTTGGTCAGCAATTCCATTGCGAGCGCCTTCTTCTGAATGTGCCCGGCATCGATCAGGACCGTGGGCTTGCCTTCGAAGATCTGATCGAGGCGGCGGTGGCGGAAGAGGAAGCGGACCACCAGGTAGTTCATTGCCAGCAGCGCCAGCGCGCCGATGAGTCCGCCGCTGAGCGAGTTATCGTTCCCTATGATGGCGTTCTGCACCGTGTTGGAAAGCGAGAGCAGCACCACCAGATCGAAGGGGTTGAGTTGCGCCAGTTCGCGTTTCCCGAAAACCCGCAGCGCGACCACGAGAAAAAAATAGACTGCCACGGGGCGAAGAATCTTTTCGAGCAGCGGGGAGCCCAACGTGAAAATATCCCCCCACATCTTGGGTGAAGCTACCCAATCCGGCATTGCGTCTCCTTGGTGAAATGAAATTCTATCCTCGATTATCGTGGTTTTGGGAATCCTGGTTTTGGTAAAACAGGAGTAGAGCTCCGTGTTTTTTGGTTCCGGGCGGTTCCGCGCCGCGGGGCATGGTCTGTGGAAAAGCTGATGACGGCTGTGGAAATGGCGCGCCATCTTCTGATTGCAGGAATGTTGCGCGTCCACAGATATTTATAGCCCCCGCGGGCCAAAGAGCGCCGCTGCGAGCCAAATCCCGGTTAGCCTTAGGGATTCTCCATGTCTGCCACCAACGCCCCGGAAAAAGGACTTCCCACCAACGTAGATGCCGAACGCTTCGTGCTGGGCTCCATTCTGCTGGACGACAGTTTCTACGTCCAGGCGGCCGGAAGCCTGGAAGGTAACGATTTCAGCCTGGAAAAACACCGGCGCATTTTCAAGCGCATGGGGGAGATCTACGAACGCGGCGAGAAGATCGACCGCATCACCGTCGCCAACGAGTTGATGAAGTTCCACGAATTGGAATCCTGCGACGGGTTAAGCTACCTGGTTTCGCTGGATGACGGGCTGCCGCAAATTCCCAATGTGGACGCCTACTTGCGTCTGGTGAAAGAAAAAGCGATCCTGCGCAGCATCATCTTCGCCTCGCAGCACATGATCAACCGCTGCATGATGGCGGAAGAGGCGCCGGACGAGATTCTGGCCGGCGCGGAAGAGACGCTGCTGAAGTTGGGCGAGGCCCAGGTCAAGAGCGGCCTGCTGAACCCGGACGAGATCCTGCAGAATTACGACGGCGGCATCAGCGCCTTCCTGGATCCGAGTAAGCGCGTCAAAGGCGTCAGCACCGGCTTTCTGAAACTGGACGAATACACGGGTGGGCTGCACGGCGGAGAAATGTTCATCCTGGCGGCGCGCCCCTCCATGGGGAAGACCGCCTTCGCGCTCAACATCGCGCAGCACGTGGCGCTGAAGATGAAGAAGACGGTGGCGATCTTCTCCCTCGAAATGTCGAAGGAGTCGCTGCTCACCCGTATGTTGTGCGCCGCGGCGCGCGTGGATAGCCAGCGGTTCCGCACCGGCTATCTCTCGCAGGAAGAGCGCCGCAAGCTGAACACGGCCCTGCAGGAACTGGTGGAAGCGCCGCTATACATCGACGATACGGCGGGTTTGCACCTCATGGATATGCACGCCAAATTGCGCCGCCTCAAATCCGAACAGAAGGGCGAGCTCGGGTTGGTGATCGTGGATTACCTGCAGTTGATGAGTGTGCGCGGACGTTCGGAGAATCGCAACCAGGAAGTCAGCGCGCTTTCCCGCGGCCTCAAGCTGCTCTCCAAGGAACTGAACGTGCCGATGATGGTGCTCTCGCAGCTGAGCCGCGCGGTGGAAACGCGCCAGGGCGACCACCGTCCGCAGTTGAGCGACTTGCGCGAATCGGGATCGATCGAGCAGGATGCGGACGTGGTGGGCTTCATCTTCCGTGAGGAAGTGTACAATCGCGACCGCGAAGATTTGAAGGGGCTGGCGGAACTGATCATCGCCAAGCAGCGCAACGGTCCGGTGGGCACGGTGAACATGGTCTTCCTGCACGCGCAGACGAAGTTTGAGAACCGCGCGGAAGATACGGGTGAGATGGCGGACTAGGGCTCGCGCGTGACGTGCAGCTCCGCGTGAGTGAACGCCAGCGTGCGCACCTGTTCCTGCAGCGTGGTGTAGCGGAGCAGGGCACTGGCGGCGCGCAACTCGCTGATTTCGGCGGGAAGCAGTTCGCGTACGTAGCGGTCGGCACGGACGCGGTAGGCATAGTCTTCATAACGCGCGGCGCCGGCGGTGATGGTCCGGAGCAGAGTGTCCCAGAAAGTCTCACGCTGGAATAGTCCCTTGCGTTGCCCGGCCTCGCGGGTGATTTCGATCGGCTGGCGCCCGCCCCGCAGCGTCGCGCGGATGCAGTTCGCCGCGGTGAACGCACGCGTAGGGTCGGGATCGGGAAAGGTCGCCAGCAGGTCGCGGATGCCTTCCACCTCGGCCTCCCATCCCGCCCAGCGGAAGCGTGATGCGCCGCTGACCAATCCGCCGCGCCGCAGCAGTTCGCGAATCCGAGCCTCGTCCTTGCCGGCGACGCCGAGCATGTACTCCACCAGGTCGCGGATGGGGAGTTCCTGCACCACCACGGGAGTGAGCGCGATGGATTCGGCGGCTTCGGAGCTGAGTTTCACACGAACGGTCTCGGGCAACGCCATTGTTTTTCACGCTAGCATAAGTCCGTGACCCCTCTGGAGAAAGTGTTGGCGGAGACGCGCCGCTACGACCATGCGCTGCTGAACTTCACTGCCCGCGAGCGGCAGGGCGGAGTGGAACTGGTGATCGAACTAAAAGACCAGACTCTGGGACTGCACACGTACTTTGCGCCGGTCCATCCGCGCGATATCGAACACGCGCAATTTCCCTGGAGCTTCCAACGCTATCTGTACGATTGCATGCACGATTACCTGGTGGAAATGTTTCTGCGCACACCACAGAGCCGGGAGCAGGGCGCAT
>CAIRBY010000637.1 GCA_903876865.1 uncultured Acidobacteriia bacterium | reverse complement strand
CGCCGAAGGCAAGACCAACAAAGAGATCGCCGTGATCCTCAACCTGAGCGTCTACACGGTGGATGCCCACCGCGGACGCATCATGGAGAAGCTCAACCTGCACAGCATCAACGAACTCGTCCGCTTCGCCGTGCGCAACGGACTGATCGATTGAAGCGCTCCGGTTATGCCGGCCGCGAATGAACCACCGCGAACCGCTCCTTGATCTTCAGGAACGGCATTTCAAAGTACTTGTAACTGAGCGCCGCCGCTCCGATAGAGAGCAGTAAAGCCAGCAGGTCCACCTCAACCAGCCTCATCAACCCGCCATCGCGCGGTGCCAGATGGCGAACGATCCAGGTCGAGGTGGTGAGCATTCCCAGGTGAAACACATAGAGGCCGTACGAGATCTTTCCCAGGTAAGTCAAAAACCGCGGGACCACCGCCAATCCGAGCACGGCTACGAAGAGCAGCGCGCACCCAGCAGCGGCTGCCGCGTAACCCAGATAGAGTCTCTCGAGCGAAATCGACGCGCCATCGATTCCCAGATGGCCGGAGCGTACGGCCACGGCCAGGCTGAAGAAACCGGCAATTGCCAGAACACCCCGAATCGGCATGTTCGGCCCCGCGCCAGCGGGCTTCCCGTGCAGCCAGATGGCCAGAATCGCGCCTTCGCCGAAGAAGAGAAATCCGATCGGTGTATCAAACCACAGCTGCCAGCTCTTCTCGGAAAAGAGCCACAACCAAATCGCCGCGAAGATGATGAACGCGATCGCGGCGAAGAGCGCCAGTTGCCTGCCTCCGGCTTTGAGAATCGGCGGCCAGATCAGGTAGAACTGCTCTTCCACCGAGATGCTCCAGAGCGGCACCACAAAGAGGGCCAGCGCCCCATAGTGCGGAAACCAAATATTCGCGGCGAACACCGACATGGCCAGATACGCGCCCCCGGACATTCCGTAGCCGCCGGGCAGGAGCAGCGAGAGCACGAATACCCCTGCAATCGCGGCAAAGTAGAGAGGCCAGATGCGCAGGGCGCGGCGCATGAAAAACATCCCCCAGGAAATGGTTCCGGTTTGCCCCCGTTCGCGCAAGAGCAGTTCCGTGATCAGATAGGCGCTCAACAGGAAGAACATCGAGAGTCCGAAGCCGCCCATGCGCCTGACGATTTCCAGGTGGCCGGAAGGGCGCGGCCCATGAGTGAAGAGTACGGCCAAAAAGGCGAAGAACCGCAGAGCATCTAACTCCGGCCGGTAGAAACGCGCGGCCGGTTTATTCAATGGTCGCCAGCAATTCCCCTGCCGCCACCGTGGCGCCTTCCTTCGCGGTGAGCGACAGCACCTTGCCCGCGCGAGCCGCCTTCAATTCGTTCTGCATCTTCATCGCTTCCACCACGATGATCGCCTGCCCCTTCACCACATCGTCGCCCGCCGCGACCAGCACTCGTACAATCTTGCCCGGCATCGGGCTCAGAACAGACTGCACAGCCGAACCGCCCTGCCCGGCCGCGTTGCGACTCCATGCCCGCGGATCGCGCGCCTGAATCTCAAAATGGTGCCCGTTGAGATCCACCACCAGCCCGCCGCCCGGCGCGTCTTCCACATACACGTCATAGCTGCGCCCGTCCAGTAGTACGGAATAGACTCCGGGTTCGGCGATCTCGACCAGTGCGTCCCGTGCGGGCTCGGCGCCGAGTTTGAAACGGCATTCCGGCGCTCCGCTCAGAATTTCGATCTCTTCCGCGCGCCCGTTGATTTCGAGAGTCAGCTTCATCGCAGCCGTTCGCTCCTTCCGCTCTCCCGCCACGCGCTCGCTGCCGGCGCCGCGGTCGGAACTGCCGCCGACTTACCTGCCGCCGTATGCAGCGCCGCCACCAGTGCCGCGACCACCGCATACTCCGCCGGAGGCTCCGGTGCGCAGCGTTTCCCAAACACCTCTTCGATATACCCGGTGTGCAGCTTGCCGGCGCGGAATTGCGGCTCTTCCAGAATCTGACGGAAGAAGCCCAGATTGGTGCGGATCCCCGCCACGTCGAATTCGCCCAGAGCGCGCAGCATGCGCTCGATCGCCAGTTCGCGCGTCTCGCCCCATACCGCCAGTTTCGCCAGTAGCGGATCGTATTCCATCGGCACGACCCACCCGCGATACACGCCGTCGTCCAGCCGGATGCCCGGTCCCGAGGGCCGCCGCAACCGCGTGATCAGTCCGGGGTAGGGCAGAAAATCGTTATACGGGTCCTCCGCATACACGCGGCACTCCACCGCCGACCCGCGCCACGCCACCTGCTCCTGCGTGAACGGCAACCGCGCGCCCGCTGCAATCTCAACTTGCAGCCGCACCAGGTCCACCCCCGTCACCAGTTCCGTCACCGGATGCTCCACCTGCAAGCGCGTATTCATCTCCAGGAAGTAGTAGCGGCTGTCCTGATCCACCAGGAACTCCACCGTGCCGGCGTTGTAGTAGCCAGCCGCCTGTGCCGCGCGGATGGCCGCCTGCCCCATCGCCTCTCGCATCCCCGGTGTCGCCTCCACTAGCGGGGAAGGGCACTCCTCGATCACTTTCTGATGCCGCCGCTGAATCGAACACTCGCGCTCGCCCAGGTGGACCATGTTGCCGTGCCGGTCTCCCAGGATCTGCACTTCAATGTGGCGCGGCCGCTCGATCAGCTTCTCCACATAGACCTCGGCGCTGCTGAAGGCCCGCTCCGCCTCGCTCGCCGCATCGCGCAGCGCGGATTCCAGGTCGGCCTCGCAATCCACGCGCCGCATCCCCTTGCCGCCGCCTCCCGCCACCGCCTTCAGCAGCACCGGGAAGCCGTGCTCGCGCGCGAACGCGCGCAGTCCTTCGACGCCCACCGGCTCCGCCGTGCCCGGCACCACCGGTGCGCCCGCCGCCATCGCGGTCTTCCGCGCTGCCGTCTTCGAACCCATCGCCCGGATCGCCGCAACGCTCGGCCCGATAAACACGATCCCCGCGTCCTCACAGGCCTCGGCGAAATCCGCATTCTCACTGAGAAAGCCATAGCCCGGGTGAATCGCATCGGCGCCAAACCGCTTCGCCGCTTCGATGATCCGGTCCATGCGCAGGTAGCTCTCCGAAGACGGCCCCGGCCCGACATGCGCCGCCTCATCCGCCATGCGCACGTGTAGCGCGGTCCGGTCCGGATCGGAATAGACTGCCACGGTACCGATCCCCATCTCGCGCAGCGTGCGCATCACCCGCACCGCGATCTCCCCCCGGTTGGCTATCAGTACCTTGCGAAACATGCAGAAGAATTGTAGCAGCCGTCCGCTTCCGGCAGCCGGCTCGAAGGATAGTCTGGAAGGACATCAGAGCACCGGCCGGGCTGATAGAATTGGAGGGTTCTACTTTCGCCATGGCACTCGACTCTATTGAAGGATCCCTAAAAGAGCGGGGCGTTCGCCTCACCCGCCAGCGCCAGATCCTGCTCGAACTG
>CAIRBY010000636.1 GCA_903876865.1 uncultured Acidobacteriia bacterium | reverse complement strand
CTGGCGGTGGCGTACGGAGGCCAGGGAGTCGGCAAGGCGGTCGGAGTTCCAGGTGAAGTTGGGCCAGTCTGGGAGCTCATAGATGTACATTCTCCGCACCTCCTGCGGATATTATAACAGGGAATCTCCGCAGGGCACTTAATCTCCGCTGTTTATGCGGAGATTAAGGTAGCTACTCTCCGCAAGGTCAGATCGCGCCTTGCCATTTGGCGGCGAAGAGGAGGGCGAACTGGAAGGCGTTATAGGAGGCGTGCATCAGCGTGGAGGCTTTCGTGGAACCGGTGATGTGGCGCATCCAGCCGAAGGCTGCGCCGGCTAGGGAGATCAGCAGGACGTGCTTCCAGGAGTTGCCGTACTCGGAATAATGCAGCACGCCGAAGGGCACGGCGGCGGCGAAAATCCCCGGGATGGGGCCGAGCGAGCGGACGAAGAGAGGCTGGAGGAAGCCGCGGAAGGCGAGTTCTTCGCAGAGCGGTCCGACGGTGGTGCCGAAGATCGCGATCAGGATCAGCGAAGTGCGGTCCTTCAGCAACTCGAGCAAGGGGCTATCCGCGGTGGGAATGTGAATGATCTGGCCGAGGAGACCGGCGGCAAGCACCGCCACCACGCCGGCGAGTGCAATCTGCGCAGCCGGAAGAGTGAGGGGGAGCCAGCCGAGCGAGCGCCAGAAAGGGCGGTCATATTGGGTTCGGAAGAGCGCGCAGAGAGCGCCGAAGAGAAATGCGTATCCGGCGAACTGCTCCGGCACCAGTTCCCAGGCCTTGAGCGCGGGGTGAAAGTGGAAGAGCCAGAAGAGGCCTTTGACCAGCCCCAGCCCGAGGAGCAGCGACGGAATGGAAAGCCCGACAAAAACGAGGAGATCGCTATAGCCCCAGAAGGGCTCGCGCTCGGGCGGCGGCGGCGGAACTTCGAAGAGCGACGGCACCTCCTCCGGAGTCATGGGTGCTTCTCAATCAGCGCGGCAGCGAGCAGGGGGAGCATCAGTTCGTGATGTCCGGTGATGGCGTAGCCTTTACCGCCGGCGGCGGCGTGGGGCCGCTCCACCACATTGACGCGCGGACGGTAGTGCTGCAGGAAATCGAAATTGGCGGTGGTGAAACCGCCGAGCGGGTGACCGAGATTGCGCACGGCGGAAACGGCTTTGAGGAAGACCTCGGGCAGTAGCACAGCGGACCCGATGTTGAGGTAGATTCCGCCCTCGTTCAGTTCAGTGACGAGCGAGCAGAAGAGGCGGAAATCGCGATGGGTGGCTGCGCCGATCTCGGCTCCGTCCGCGGCGGGATGCGTGTGCGGCGTATCCGTGCCGATGGCGACGTGCACCGTGACCGGCACGCGGGCTCGATAGGCGTTCAGGAGCAGGCTTGCAGCGGCGCCGGGGAGCGGGGCGGACGCTTGATCGAGCGCGCGCCCGAGAGCTTCGCCCATGCCGAGCGAATCGCGATTGCCTGCGCCGATGGCGAGATTCATCTCACGTCCGGTCTCTTCGGCGGAACCGAAGCGTCCATCGGGGAGCACGGCTTCGACGTCTTCACTGGTGTGGCCGGCGAGAGCGATTTCGAAATCGTGAATGGAGGCGGAACCATTGAGCACGAAGCCGGTGGCGTAGCCGCGGCGCATCAGGTCGAGCAGCACGGGAGCGAGTCCGCACTTGATGACATGGCCGCCCATGCCCCAGAGAATGGAGCGCTTGCGCTCGCGCGCGGCGGCAAGCGCGGCGATGACGGCGCGGAAACTTTCGGCGGCGAGCAGGTGCGGGAGCGAATCGATCAGGCCGGAGACACCGCTCGCGGGCACATAGGGCGTGGCGAAATCGGCGGTCTTGACTTTGCCGCCGCGCTCGTGCAAGCCCACGGTCTGGAGCTTGTCGAACCCTAGCGGCGCTTGCTTGTAGACGCTCATGCCAGCACCTTGCGGAGGGCTTCGCCGGTGTAGCTTTTCTTATTGCGCGCCACTTGCTCGGGCGTTCCGGAGGCGACGATGCGGCCGCCGTATTCGCCGCCATCGGGGCCCAGATCGATGATCCAATCGGCCGTCTTCATCACATCCAGATTATGCTCAATTACGACCACGGTGTTGCCAAGATCGACCAGGCGCTGGATCACGTCGAGCAGTTTGCGCACGTCTTCGAAGTGAAGGCCGGTGGTGGGCTCATCCAGCAGATAGAAGGTCTTGCCGGTCTGGCGCTTGCTCAGCTCCTTGGCGAGTTTGATGCGCTGTGCCTCGCCGCCGGAAAGCGTGGTGGCGGATTGGCCGAGGTGCACGTAGCCGAGGCCCACGTCCAGCAGCGTCTGCAATTTGACTCGGATCTGCGGGAAGTTCTCCATCAGCGGCAGGGCGTCTTCCACGGTGGATTCGAGCAGGTCCGCGATGGACATGCCTTTGAATTTGACCTGCAGGGTCTCGCGATTGTAGCGGCGCCCGCGGCAGGCGTCGCAAGTCACGTAGACGTCCGGCAGGAAGTTCATCTCGATACGCTTGAGGCCATCGCCCTGGCAGGCTTCGCAGCGTCCGCCCTTGACGTTGAAGCTGAAGCGGCCGGGCTTGTAGCCGCGCTCGCGCGATTCGGGCAGCATGGCGAAGAGATCGCGGATAAGGGTAAACAGCCCGGTATAAGTAGCGGGGTTGGAACGCGGAGTCCGGCCGATGGCAGCCTGGTCGATACGGATCACCTTATCCAGCAGTTCGATGCCCTCGATCTTGTCGTGCGCGCCGGGTTCATCGTGCGAGCCGTAGACTTCCTTGGCCAGCGAGCGGTAGAGAATCTCGTTGATGAGCGTGGATTTTCCACTGCCCGACACGCCGGTAACCACGGTCAGGAGGCCGAGCGGAATGTCCACATCGACATTCTTCAGATTGTGCTGGCTCGCGCCGCGAATGGAGAGCTTCTTATCGGTTGCCTTGCGGCGGGCGGCGGGCAAAGCGATGGAACGAGCGCCCGAAAGGTACTGCCCGGTGAGAGACGCCGGGGTTGCTTCGATCTGTTTGGGCGTCCCTTGTGCCACAAGTTCGCCGCCGAGGCGTCCGGCGCCCGGACCGAGATCGATCACGTAATCGGCGCGCTCGATGGTTTCGGCGTCATGCTCCACCACGAGCACGGTGTTGCCCATATCGCGCAGATGGGTGAGGGTTTCGAGCAGCCGGTGATTGTCGCGGGGATGCAGTCCGATCGAGGGTTCGTCCAGCACGTACAGCACACCACGCAGTTTGGAGCCGATCTGCGTCGCGAGGCGGATGCGCTGCGCTTCACCGCCGGAGAGTGTGGCGGATGAGCGGTCAAGACTGAGATAGTCCAGGCCGACTGCGGAGAGGAATTCCAGACGGCGGCGGATCTCATCGAGCACGCGCCCGCCGATCTGCGTTTCACGCTCCGTGAAGTCCCAATTGCGCACGGTCATGAGCGCGCGGGCGATCGGCAGCGCGGTGAATTCGCTGATCGCGAAAGTCTTGACGCGCACGGCGAGGCTCGCCGGACGCAGGCGCTTACCCTCACAGGCGGTGCACTGCGCGGGCGACATGTATTCGGTGAGCCACTCGCGGTAACCTTCGGAGGAATCCTGATAAGTCTGATCCAGGATTGCGAGAATGCCCGGAAGTCCGCCGCCGCCTTCGATCAGAGTGTCGCGCGATTTCTTCGGCAATTCGGCGAATGGCTTGGCGAGGTTGATGCGGTGCTTCTTGGCCAGCTCTTCGAGGCGCTGCTGCATGTTGAAGGAGCCGGCGCCGGGGCCGAGCCCGCCATCCAGAAGCGGCTTGGCCGCGTCCACAATCACTTTGGCGGAATTGAACGTCCACTTGCTGCCCAGGCCGTGGCACTCTTCGCAGGCGCCGTACGGACTGTTGAAGGAAAACGACCGCGGCTCCAACTGCGGAATGCTGGCGCCGCATTCGGTGCAGGCGAGCTTCTGCGAATAGAGGCGCTCTTCGCCATTCACGACGACGATCAGCACGAGCCCGTTGGCGAGTTTGGTGGCGGTATCGATGGAGGCTTCGAGGCGCTTCTCGATCCCCGGCTTGACCATGAGCCGGTCCACCACGACTTCGATGGTGTGGTTCTTCCGCTTATCGAGAACAATATCTTCGTCGAGCGAGCGCAGCACGCCGTCGATGCGAGCGCGCACGAAGCCCTGACGCGCCAGCTTTTCCAGATCTTTCTTGTATTCGCCCTTGCGTCCGCGAACAATCGGAGCCATCACCATCAGGCGGTCTTCGCTCTTGAGCGCGAGCACATGCTGCAAAATCTGCTCCGTGGTCTGGCGGGAAATCTCGTTGCCGCAGACCGGGCAGTGGGGAATCCCGATGGAGGAGTAAAGCAGGCGCAGGTAGTCGTAGATCTCGGTGATCGTGCCGACGGTGGATCGGGGACTGCGGCTGGTGGTCTTCTGCTCGATGGAAATAGCGGGGCTGAGGCCATCGATGGAATCGACATCGGGCCGCTCCATCTGGTCCAGAAACTGGCGTGCGTAGGTGGAGAGGGTCTCCACATAGCGGCGCTGGCCTTCGGCGTAAATGGTGTCGAACGCAAGCGAGGATTTCCCCGAACCGCTCAACCCGGTGATGACCGTGAGAGTGTTGCGGGGGATTTCGACATCGATGTTCTTCAGATTGTGCTGGCGCGCGCCATGCACCGTGATGCGGTCAAGCATAGAGAGAGTATGGGAGGTTCAGGCGGCTTCTTTATTGTCGCTCTCCTTGTGCCAGTTCCGCAAACTGCGCTATAACTTGAACATAATGAAGTGCAGGCAGTGCGGCGAGACGCTGCGGCGGGTGCACCGGACCTTCTTCGAGCGAATCAACTACATGGCGGTGTACGAGTGCCGCAAGTGCGATCGCGAAGAGATCGTTCCACGACCTTTCCGCTACCATTTCGGACCCACCTGCCGGTGCCCGGTGTGTGGCACATACCGCGTCTCAAAGCTCAAGAAACCCGACCGGATCGACCGCTGGCATAGCGGCTTCCTCAATCTGCTGGAGCGAATGGTAAGCGGGGGACAGATGTACCACTGCCGCTGGTGCAGGCTGCAGTTTTTCGACCGGCGCCCGCTTTCCCCAAAGGCCGGCCAGCGAACCGCCGCGGCTAGAGCCCCTGACTCGGAAACCCAGGAAGCAGCCGGGTCTGCACAATAGCGTGCAATTCTCCGTGGAACTTGCGGATGCCGGACAGCGCCTGGATCAGTGGCTACATGCCCACCTGCCGGAGTTCAGCCGCTCTCGCATTCAGGATTGGATCAAGAACGGACACGTGTTGGTGAATGACGCGGCAGTGCGCGCCTCGTACACCCTGCGCGGCGGTGAGTCCATTGCCACCGAACCTACGGAGCCCGCTCCTCTGCACGCCACAGCCGAGGACATCCCGCTCACGGCGCTTTACGAAGACGCGGACCTGGTGGCGATCGACAAGCCGGCGGGGATGGTGGTCCACGCCGGCGCGGGCGTCCATTCCGGGACGCTGGTCAATGCGCTGCTGCATCGTTTTGCCGAGCTTTCGGGCGTAGGCGGAGCGATGCGTCCGGGCATTGTGCATCGCCTGGACCGCGACACCAGCGGCGTACTTCTGGTGGCGAAAAACGATGCCGCGCATCAGAATCTGGCGGCGCAGTTCGCCGGACGGGAAGTGACCAAGGTCTACCTCGCGCTGGTGCAGGGCGCGGTGAAGAGCGAGAGCGGCCGGATCGAAAAACCGATCGCGCGCGACCCGCACCACCGCACCCGCATGACTGCGCGCCTGAAGGAAGGCCGCGCAGCGTGGAGCGAGTACCGCGTGCTGCGGCGCCTGAACGGCTACACGCTACTTGAAGTGCGCATCGGCACGGGGCGTACCCATCAGATCCGCGTGCACCTCGCCAGCATCGGCCACGCGGTCGCGGGAGACACGCTATACGGGGCGGCGGGGGCGGGACGCGGACGCTTCTTCCTGCACGCGCACCGGATTGCGTTTCACCAGCCCACCACAGGGGAAGCCCTTGAGGTGACCTCACCCCTGGCCGCGGATCTGGAAGCGTGGCTGGAATCGTTGTAACGGGGAAGCAGCCGCCAACGTTATAATCGTGCATATGAAATTTCGGGCTGTCTTCGCGATCCTTCCCCTGCTGGGAGCCGGCGTCTGGGCCATGCAACAAAAGCCCGTGCCGCAGCCGAAGGCCGCCACACCGGCGAAGCCTGCGGTGCAACCGCAGAAGCCCGTGGTACAGCAACCCGTACAGGCCGACGAGCCGACCCGCATCCAGGTCGATGTGACGCGCGTCAGCATGCTGTATACCGTGACCGATCGCAAGGGCCGTTTCGTCACCAACCTGACGAAGGAAGATTTCGAAGTGGTGGAGAACAAGAAGCCGCAGAACATTATGGAGTTCACGGCGGAAAGCGATCTGCCCCTCCGCCTGGGAATTCTGATCGACACCAGCAACAGCATCCGCGACCGCTTCAAGTTCGAGCAGGATGCGGCGGTGGAGTTCATCAACAACACCATCCACGCCAATCAGGATCGCGCCATGCTGGTGAGCTTCGATACGAAGGCGGAACTGGTGAGCGACCTGATCAGCGACACCGAGAAGCTGGGAACGGCGATCCGCAATCTGCGCCCGGGCGGCGGCACCAGCCTCTATGACGCGATCTTCTTCGCCTGCCGCGACAAGCTTTCGCAGGATCAGCCGAAATACAAATTTCGCCGCGCAATCGTGATCGTCAGCGATGGCGACGATAACCAGAGCCAGTACACGCGCGATCAGGCGCTCGAAATGGCGCAGAAGGCGGACGTGGTGATCTACGCCATTTCCACCAACATCAGCAAGGTCGAAAGCGATGGCGATAAGGTGCTGAAGTACTTTACTTCGGAGACCGGCGGGCACGCATTTTTCCCGTTCAAGGTGGAAGACCTGGAACAATCCTTCGAGAACATCGCCAACGAAATGCGGCACCAATACAGCCTGAGCTACAAGCCCGAACCGCTGAAGACGGACGGCCTGTTCCATCCCGTGGAGTTGCGGGTGAAGAACCGCAAAGACCTGGTGGTGCATGTCCGCAAGGGCTACTACGCGCCCAAGATGTAACGCGCGGCGCTGGCAGAACTCACATCAAAACAGAAGCGCCCCGAGCCGGGCTGACACGCGCCTCGCGTTGCCCCTTTACGCGGCAGCGCGCTCTCACGATATCGGCCGCGCGCAGTCAACCTGCGGCCGAGGCAAGCCCTGGGATTGCGATGCCCGGGACTGGCGGGACGGAAGATTCCGAAGTGGCTCATGCCGGCCTACTCACGTTACCCTAGTGGGTTGCTACCTTATTTGACTCCGGAACGGCGGGCGCGATTGGAGTTCTTTCGCCCGACCGCGACCTACCTGATGCAGACCGAAGCCCACGTGTATGCTCTGGCCATCGCCGCGAGCGTGCTGCTCAGCTTCTTCCCGTTCTGCAATGTCATGCTCTCCTTCTGCCGCAACGTACTGCATTCCCGTCCGGCGGAAGATGCGATCTATCTGGCGCTGAACGACTATTTCCCCGGGGAAATGGCCGGCTTTCTGAAGCGCAATCTGGTGGGTCAGGGGCGGCTGGACCTGACCAGCATGGTGCTCTTGCTATTCACCGCCAACGGCATTTTCGAACCGCTCGAAGTTGCCTTGAACCGCGCCTGGGGCGACACCCACAATCGCAGCTATCTGAAGAACCAACTGGTGGCGCTCGGGATGATCTTCCTGTGCGGAGCCCTGGCATTGCTCTCGCTGATGCTCACGGCGCTCAACAAACAGTGGGTGTCCGCATGGCACCTGGGCAGCCTTGGGACCTTTCTGGACCTGCTGATGTTCAAAATCGCGGCCGTCCCCTTCTCGATCCTGGCGCTGTTTCTGATCTACTGGCTGCTGCCTAACCGGAAGGTGCCCGCGGTGCAGGTGATCCCCGCCGCCATCTACGTCGGCCTGATTCTGGAAGCGCTGAAATACGTGAATCTGGCGATCGCTCCCTATGTGCAGGCCAAGCTCTACCGGGAATACTCGATCTTCCAACACTCGGTGACCATCCTGCTGTGGAGCTTCCTGGCTGCCATGGTAGTGCTCGGCGGCGCGGAGTGGACGGCCCGCAACGGGCATGACGATTCCGCAATCTGACCCTGCATACTGACCCTGCGTACTGACCCTGCCCAGCCTCCCGATCCATGCTCGCCCGGCTGTCAAAAGATATCTGGATGACCGGCCGAACGATCGGTTATCGTTAGTTGAAATGCAAGATTGGGCAAAACTCGCCGTCGCGCGGGGGCTACCGTTGACCGCTCTGGAACTGAACCGCATCACGGCGCCTTTGGAGAGCCTGGAGCAGGCCTTTCGTCCGCTGATGCGGCAACTGACGCCAGACCTGGAACCGGATCTGGAGTTGCATCTGGAGGGAGAGCGCGAATGACGATCCGGGAAGCGCGGGCCAGCCTGCGCGCACGCCATATTTCGGCGGTGGAACTGACGAAAGCGGCGCTCTCCCGTATCGAGAGGCACAACGGCAGCCTGCGGGCTTTCATCACCGTAACGGCGGACCAGGCGCTGGCAGAGGCTGCGCAGGCGGATCGCGAAATGGCGGCAGGCCGGGACCGGGGACCCCTGCACGGAATCCCCATCGCCCTGAAGGATCTCTTCTACACCAAGGGCGTTCTCACCACGGCCGGATCCAAGGTCTACGCGCAGTTCGTGCCGGAGCGCGACGCCACCGTAGTGGAGCGCCTCAGAGCGGCGGGCGCGGTGATGTTGGGCAAGCTGAATATGCACGAACTGGCGTACGGAACCACGTCCGCCAATCCACACTACGGCGCCGTGCGGAACCCCTGGAATACCGAACACAGCCCCGGCGGATCGAGCGGCGGTTCGGGCGTAGCGGTGGCGACGCACATGGCGTATGCCGCGATGGGCAGCGATACCGGCGGTTCGATCCGCATCCCGGCAGCCTACTGTGGCGCTGTAGGGCTGAAGCCAACCTATGGGCGCGTCAGCCGGAACGGCGTCCTGCCGCTTGGATTCAGCCTGGATCACGTGGGACCGCTGACCCGTTCGGTACGGGACGCGGGCCTGGTCTTGAACGCAATCGCGGGCGCCGACGCGCGCGACTACTCCAGTTCCCGTCATCCCACGGTGGACTACGTGCCGGAAGAAGGATGCGGGATCCGCGGTATCCGAATCGGATTCCCGGCGAACTTCTTCTTCGAACGCCTGGACCCGCAGGTCGAATCAGCGGTACGCGGCGCCATCGCACGCGCCGAATCGATGGGTGCGACCGTCAAAACCGTGCGTCTTCCCGATATGGAGGCGCTGAACGCGGTGGCGCGGGTGGTGCTGCTGGCGGAAGCCGCAGCGGTTTTCGAACCCTACCGGGAGGATCGGGCCTCCTTCGGAGCCGACGTGCTGGCCCTTTTGGATCAGGGGCGGCTGATTGCGGCGACGGATTATGTCAATGCACAGCGGTTGCGGCGCAAGTTGCGGAGCGAGTTCGACCAAGTCTGGAAAGACGTGGACTGCCTGATTGCCCCGGCCACTCCGAACGCCGCACCGCGCATCGGGGAAACTACCGTGCACCTCGGCGGGCAAGCCGAGGACGTGCGGTTGGCGGCGACCCGGTTGGCGCGTGGAATCAATGCGCTGGGGTACCCTTCGCTCGCCATGCCGTGCGGCTTGAGCGCCAACGGATTACCGGTGGCGCTGCAGATTATCGGCCCGGCGTTTCAGGAGGCGCGGATCTTGCAGGTCGGCGCCGCACTGGAAGATGAAGGCGTAGGGATCCCCCCCTGTCCGCTGGAATAGCCCTTCCCGGAGAAACAGGTACGCCAGTATCAGGAGTACTGACGATTTCAGACTAATTCCTACCTCTATTGGGATCGCTGCTTTTAAATGTCATATTGACACCTAAATCTCCTGTAATCAGCACCCTACGAAGACATACGGCAACTTTCGGAAATTCAGCAATGGAATTCTTCTACAATTGCGGCTTTCCACCGAAAAAAAAGTCCTTCCGAATCAACAAAGGTCAATCAACTCTTAAATTGGCGCGTTACTTGCTAGGTAATGCCCTATCGGCAGTTCCGTGCTTAGATTCAGCAACTACCGAAAAACTTTTAGCGGGAGGTAACTAAACGAAATGAAAAATAAAAACATACGGCTCCTCGGCCTGATTTTGATCACCTTGGCTGCTTGCCTCGGCAGCTTCGCTCAGTCGATCAGCGGGGATCTTTCGGGAACCATTTACGATGCCAGCGGCGCAACCGTACCGAACGCGACGGTAGTCGGAAAGAACGACGCTACTGGTGTGGAGAGCACGACTAAGACCGCGGCTACTGGGGAATACCACCTCGGCAACCTCCAGCCCGGCACATATACGCTGACGGTGACGGCGGCTGGCTTCACCAAAGCCCAGATCCGCGGAGTAGCGGTCTCCCTCAGCAAGATCACGACCACGAACGTGAAATTGGACGTGGGCAGCAACGTGGAGACCGTCGAAGTGACGGCCGCGGCAGCCGCGATCGACACCACAACGGCCAGCGTGCAGACCACGTTTGAGTCGCGCAATATCGGCGAATTGCCGGTAGCCTCCGGCGGCAGCGGCGTCATCAACCTCTCGTTGTTGAATGCCGGCGTCGGCACGAGCGGCGCGGTTGGCCTGGGTTCCGGCCCGTCGGTCGGCGGACAGCGTCCCCGCAACAACAACTTCACCATCGAAGGTATCGATAATAACAGCGGTAGCGTAACCGGTCCTCTGGTGGGTCTTCCCGTGGATGCGGTGGCGGAATTCAGCGTACAGCAGAACCAGATTGCTCCGGAATACGGCCACTCTTCGGGCGGCCAGTTCAACCAGGTGGTAAAGAGCGGCGGCAACCAGTTCCACGGCGTGGCGTACGAATACCTGCAGAACCGCAAGCTGAACGCGGCGGACAACCAATCGGCGCTGAACGGCGACGAACTGCACCCGCGCTATGACAACAACCACTTCGGCGGCTCCCTCGGCGGCCCGATCAAGAAGAACAAGATGTTCTTCTATGGCCTGTACGAATACAACCCGATCGGCCAGAGCTCGACCCCGGGCGCGCTGTATGCGCCGACCTCCGCTGGCTGGGCTACCCTCGCCGGTTTGAGCGGGATTAACCAGAGCAACCTGAGCCAGATCAAGAACTACCTCGGCACAGCGCCTACGGCCGTATCGGCGGGCAACACGCCGAACGGCGCATATCCGCTGGTGGGACCGGGCAACCTGAGCCTCGGTCAGCAACTGCCGGGAGCCAAGGCTGTGCAGATCGGCCAGATCAGCTTCAATGCCCCGGCGTTTACCAACAACGAAACCGGCGTAGGTGCGTTCGATGTCAACATCTCTGACAAAGACAGCCTGCGCGCGCGCTTCATCCTGAACCGCCAGGGTTCGATCGATACGGCGGCGGCGCTCCCGGTCTTCTTCCAGACCGTGCCGACGAATGCGTACCTGGTCACCCTGACCGAGTTCCATACGTTCTCGCCCACCATCACCAACGAATTCCGCATGGGCTACAACCGCTACGCCAACGTCCTCTCGGCCGGCGACTACAAGTGGCCGGGCCTGGATCAGTTCCCCAACATCAACATCTTCGATTTGAATGCGCAGATCGGTCCGGACGGCAACGCGCCGCAGGGCGGCATCCAGAACCAGTATCAGCTGACGGACAACGTGACCTGGACCAAGGGAAAGCACACCCTGAAGATGGGTTTTGACGGTTGGAAGCAAATCTCCCCGCAGAGCTTCACGCAGCGTTCGCGCGGCGATTACGAATGGAGCAACCTCTCCGACTACCTGTACGACTACACGCCGGACTACCTCTCGCAGCGCTCTCTGGGCGGCGCGGAATACTACGGCGACCGCATCTTCGCGGGAATGTACCTCAACGATAGCTGGAAGGCAACGCAGCACCTGACCGTCAACGTCGGCCTCCGCTATGAATACAACACGGTCCCGCACAGCGAACAAATGCAGACCGTCAACGCGATTTCCAGCGTCCCGGGCGTGCTGGTATTCCAGAAGCCCACGGCGATGAAGACCGCGTGGATGCCTCGCGTCGGCTTGGCTTACTCGCCGGGCACCAGCGGCAAGACCAGCATCCGCGCTGGGATCGGCCGCAGCTTTGACGTGCTGGTAGACAACTTCGGCCTGCTTACCCTGCCTCCGCAGGACACCACCACAGTGGACAATACCGGCGATGCGACCGGTAGCTTCCTGGCAAAGGGCGGCATCCCGCCGAACGCTTCGGCGGCGGCTCTCACCGCGGCTCAGGCCCGTGCGGGCACGAGCGGCTACGTACCCAACCAGGTGCGTCCGGAATCGTGGCAGTGGAACATCGGCGTGCAGCACGTGTTCATGGAAAATTACACCGTGGAAAGCCGCTACCTGGGCACCCGCGGTATCCACCTGCCGGTACAGGCGCAGTTGGATCGCATTCCCGCAGTCAACGGCGCCAATGCTCTGCCGTTCTACACGGCGGCTCCGAGCCAGGCGACCCTCAACGGCCTGACCAGCACACTGGCGGCCGTCAGCGCAATTCCGAGCCTGGACCCGGTCTTCTCTAACGCCGGCTTCAAGAGCACCATCACCAGCTACCAGCCTTGGGGCAACTCGACCTATCATGGTTGGGCCAACCAGTTGACGCGCCGCTTCTCTAACGGCCTGCAGTTCAGCGCCGCCTACACCTTCAGCCACAACATCGACGATTCCACGGCCGAAGTGTTCAGCACCTACACCACCCCGCGCCGTCCGCAGAACATCCGCAACCTGCGCGCAGACCGCGCCAGTTCGGCTCTGGATCACCGCCATCGCTTCACGTACCAGGTTCTGTATGACATGCCGTTCTACAAGACCTCGAAGAACTGGCTGCTCAAGAACGTAGTCGGCAACTGGGAAATCGCTCCGATCTACACCTACCAGACGGGTACCTGGTGGACCGTGCAGAGCGGTATCGATTCCAACCTGAACGGCGATTCGGGCGGCGACCGCGCGGCGGTCAATGCCGGCGGCAACCCGCTCATCGGCAGCGGCACGAAGGCTCTGACGAACAGCGCCGGCGCGACCGTGGCCTACCTGATCACCAATCCGGCTGCTGGTTATGTGACGGTTCCCAAGGGTGGACTTTCCACCGCGGGCCGCAACACCGAGCGCCTCAACCCGACCAACAACTTCGACGCCACGCTGGCCAAGAGCGTCGTATTCACGGAGAAGTACAAGGTCCAGTTCTCGGGACGCTTCTACAACCTCCTCAACCACTCGCAGTACATCGGTGGCTACATCAGCGATGTGGCTCCCATCGGCTTCACGAGCACCAACGTACACAACTACACGATCCCCAGCACGTCGGTATTCCACCAGGCGTCGCAGGTGTTCTCCAGCAATCCGCGTGCGGTCACCGTCTCCGCCAAGTTCGTCTTCTAAGACCTGGTACCGGCAGTTCCGCGCAGTACGTAAGAAAGGGGAGCCTTCGGGCTCCCCTTTTTTTGCGTAGCCAGGCTGGTTTTCCCGGCCCACCGCCTCGCTATTTGAAATCGCTGCCGATGCCCGCCGGCACAAGGGTGAAGCGCTCCACGGCGATGCGCACATTCTTGTTGCGGTCCAGCAGCGGACGCATGAAAGAGATCCGGATCGAGCGGATCAGCATCGGGCGGTTCGTAGGCGGTACCTGAAACTCCAGCGTCTGTTCCCGCGCAGGCTTCATGCCCAGCAGATCGGTCCCGCCCTCTTCCACTCCCTCCGCACCGACAAACTGCATCGAAGCCAGCAGCGGCATCTGTTCCGCGCTCGTCAGCGCGACCATGATTTTGCGGCAGTGCGACAGATCGAGCGGGGGATCGAACGTCTGCACCGCAACCGTCTCCATCGAGCCGCCGTTGGTGGTGCCGTAGACGCGCTCCAACGGAGTACCCGCTTCGATCGAAGCCCCGGCCGGGAGTTTTCCCGACGTGGTGCGGAACATCTCGTACTCACCCGTGAATGGAATCGAGAGCGGCTGCGTGCCGGCTAAGCTGTACCGCAGACCGGCCACGGTGAGTTGGGGCTTTTGGGTGCGCGTACCTTTGGGGCGCAAAATCACCCCCGGAATTCCTCCCAGGACGTGCTCCTCCGCCGCGGGTGTGGGGTCCACCACCTGGGCCACCTGCTTGCCGGAGCCGCCGGGTTCGGAGGGCTGGGCGGTGGCCACTTGGGGCAACGCGAGCGGGGGCGGCACCTGGGTCAGGCGCTCGAACAATCTGCCGGTCCGGCTCGGCGGTTCGGGGGCATCGGTCGCATCACCCTTTACGAGGGGCATCTCCTGAACGACCTCTACCTGCACCAGCACCGCCGTCAGGGTGACCGTAAACAGCAGCGTGGTCAGAACCCCGAGCGCCGCGTACGGAGTCTTCGACCATGTCTTTGGCTCCATCACACCATGCGCCACCGACATCGTGCTCCAGATTGCCGTAATCGCGGCCACGGTGGCTCCCGCGAGCAGGGGATACCGGCTCGCGAGCGCATAAATGCAGACCTGCACCAGCAGTGCGGCGGTAACGGTGAGCAGCGTATCGCGGGAAAGCAGGTCCGGCTCCGGGGGGGCGAAAAGCAGCGGTTCATCGACCGCGTCGAAGACCGGCTTTTGGGGGATGGAACCGCCCTTGGGGGGGCGACTGGTGGCGAGAAGTCCTGTGCCCAGGGCCACGACCGCCAACCCCACGGCAACTTCCAGCGGGGAATACGACGCGACGAGCATGAGCCCGGGGATCAGCCACATTACGCTCGCGGATGCCCGGAGCGAGGTCCCGACAAGGGTTCGAAATCGCGCCAGCGAAATTGCCACGAAAACGCCCAGCGTGATCGCCCAGGCGACCATCCAGAGCGTGAAGACATAGGCCAGTGCGAGCGGCACCTGGGCCAGCGGAACCCGCCCGAAATGCACCCAGATCGCGAACGCGGCGCACACCTGGAGGCCCACCACAATCCGGCGGAACCGCCTGTACCGTTCCTCCCTGCTGATCCGCTTCTCTCCCGGCTTTGCCAACCTACAGGATACGCTTTGAGACAGCCGCTCGTTCCCGCGGGGGGCGGCGGGGGCCAGGTCAGGTTGAGAACACTAACTCTCCGCCATCCGGCGAAGCATTGACGGTCACCGTCTGGCCATCCTTCACTTCGCCCTTGAGCAGCAGTTTCCCGAGCGGCGTCTCGACCTTCTTCTGGATGGCGCGCTTCAACGGGCGGGCGCCGTAACGCGGATCGTAGCCGGTGTGGACGAGGTCGGTGCGGGCGGCGTCGGTGAGTTGCAGGGTGATGTGGCGATCGGCAAGACGGGCGCGGACCCGGCCCATCTGGATTTCCACGATCAGCTTCAGATGCTCTTCACTGAGGGCGTGGAACACGATGATCTCATCCACGCGATTGAGGAACTCGGGGCGGAAGTGGCTGCGCATCTCTTCCAGCACGGTCTCTTTCATGGCCTCGTAATCGGCCCCTTCGAAGCCGCCGCGATGCTCCAGGATCTGCGCGGAGCCTACATTGCTGGTCATGATTACGATCGTGTTTTTGAAATCGACGGTTCGGCCCTGCCCGTCCGTGAGGCGCCCATCGTCCAGCACCTGCAGCATCACGTTGAAGACATCGGGGTGGGCCTTTTCGATCTCGTCGAAGAGCACCACGGCGTACGGGCGGCGTCGCACGGCTTCGGTGAGTTGGCCGCCCTCTTCGTAGCCCACGTAGCCGGGAGGCGCTCCCACCAGGCGGGCGACGGTGTGCTTCTCCTGATACTCCGACCTATCGATGCGGATCATGGCACGCTCGTCATCGAAGAGGAACGCGGCAAGAGCGCGCGCGAGTTCGGTCTTGCCCACGCCGGTGGGTCCGAGGAAGATGAAACTGCCCACGGGGCGATCGGGATCGTTCAACCCGGAGCGCGCGCGCAGCACCGCTTCGGCGACGGCGGTCACAGCCTCGTCCTGCCCGATCACGCGCTGATGCAGTTCATCCTCCAAGTGGAGCAGCTTCTGGGTTTCGCCCTCCAGCAGTTTGGTGACCGGCACTCCGGTCCAACGGCTGACGATCCGGGCGATGTCTTCTTCATCCACCTCTTCCTTGATCATCTTGGGGCCGTCCTGCTGGCGGGCGAACTTTTCGTCTTCTTCGGTGAGCTGTTTTTCCAGCCCGACCAGTTTGCCGTACTTGAGTTCGGCGGCGCGATTGAGATCGTAGTGGCGCTCCGCGCGCGCGATTTCCACTTTGGTCTGCTCGACCTGTTCGCGCAGCGTGCGCAGGCGCTGCACGGCGTCCTTCTCGCCCTGCCAGCGCGCCATCAGCGCGTCCGACTCGGCCTTGAGATCGGCAAGTTCCTTTTCCAGTTTGTAGAGGCGCTCCTGTGAAGCCTTGTCCTTCTCTTTGCGCAGGGCGGAGCGTTCGATTTCCAATTGCATGATGCGGCGGCGGGTCTCATCCAACTCGGCGGGCATGGAATCGATCTCGGTGCGGAGGCGCGCCCCGGCCTCATCCACCAGGTCGATGGCCTTATCGGGGAGGAAGCGGTCCGTGATGTAGCGGTTGGAGAAGACGGCTGCGGCCACCAGCGCGGCGTCTTTGATGCGCACGCCGTGGTGGACCTCGTAGCGCTCCTTGAGGCCGCGCAGGATGGAGATGGTGTCTTCCACGGAGGGCTGATCCACACGCACGGGTTGGAAGCGGCGTTCGAGCGCGGCGTCTTTCTCGATGTACTTCCGGTACTCATCTAGCGTGGTCGCGCCGATGCAGTGGAGTTCGCCGCGCGCGAGCATGGGCTTGAGCAAATTGCCCGCGTCCATCGAACCTTCGGTCTTGCCGGCGCCAACCACGGTATGGAGTTCGTCGATGAAGAGGATGATTTCTCCCTCGGACTCCTGCACTTCCTTGAGCACAGCCTTCAGGCGCTCTTCGAATTCTCCGCGGAACTTGGCCCCGGCGATCAGCGCGCCCATATCGAGCGAGACCACAGTCCGATTCTTGAGGCCTTCGGGGACATCACCGCGCACAATGCGCAGGGCCAGCCCTTCGACGATCGCGATCTTGCCGACGCCGGGTTCGCCGATCAGCACGGGGTTGTTCTTAGTGCGGCGCGAGAGCACCTGAATCACGCGGCGGATCTCTTCGTCGCGGCCGATCACGGGGTCGAGTTTGCCGGCGGAAGCGAGCTTGGTGAGGTCGCGCCCGTAGCGCTCCAGCGCTTCGTAGGTGACTTCGGGATTCTGCGTGGTGACGCGCTGATTGCCGCGGACTTCGCGCAGCGCCTGCATCAGGCGGTCGCGGGTGACGCCGAGCTCCTTCGCATCGACGGCGGCGAGCAGGATGTGTTCGACGGAGACGTACTCGTCTTTCAGTTTCTTGGCTTCGTCCTCGGCGGCGCTGAAGAGCTTGTTGAGGCGCGCGGTGACGTAGATCTGGTCCATCGCGGTGGCAGCGCCGGAGACTTTGGGCAGGCGTTCCAGTTCGGCTTCGAGGCGGCTCGCGAGGGCGGGTACATTGACCTCGGCGCGCGTGAGGATGGAGCGGGCGAGTCCGCCTTCCTGTTCGAGGAGGGCGGAGAGCAAGTGCTCGACATCGATCTGCTGATTGCCGAGGCGCTGTGCCTTGGATTGAGCGGCGCGGACCGCCTCCTGGAGCTTTTCCGTGAAGCGATTGAAGTCCATACCTTCATTCTAGAGAGGTGCGCGCGGGGAGGCTGTCCTTAATCCGTCATTTGATTGCCAGGATGCCTCTCCGTGGGACAAACCACACATACTGGAGTACCCTGAAACAGCGAAGTGAGCATCTTGCCCAGATCTAAGGGAAATCGTGTCGAACTTTACAGAAGTTGTGGTTGGAGTGGTTGTCGAGTTAGTCCTGATAGCGATCGTCTTGGGTGTGCTCTATCGCATCTGGGGTGGAGTCCTGAAGTTACCCCGGCGACAGTCGGTTCAAGCCTTTCAGCGGGCGGTGCTCCACTGCGACGGTAGGGTTGAGAGGGTTCTGGATCCTGGAAGCCATTGGGTCTCTTCCAAGAAATCCGTGTTTTTATGCGATGTGCGACCCAGCCCTTTTGAGGTGCCTGCGCAGGAACTCTTGAGCGCCGACGGCGTAGCTGTGCGCGTCAGTCTCGCCGGAGAATACAGGATCGTCGATCCAGCGTGCTTTGTCACCGAGAGCAGTGACTTCTTTGGCACGGTGTACCTAGAGGTGCGGCAAGCGCTCAGAACCGCGGTCAGCGATGTAACCGCGAGCGAGTTCTCAAGCTCCGAGGCAGTGATCATTACCAGAATCAAGGAACTTGTGGTGCCGAGAGCGGCGCTGTTGGGGATCGAGATCACTCAACTGGGAGCTTGGGAGGCAATCTCTGTTGGCCGATTTCACCAGTGAGAGGATTTCACTCGCAAATTTCCGGCGGGGCGTCAACGCCTGAGCGAGCGGGTCAATTCTAGCGATAGGCTTGGGAGCGGTGCCGTACTCCGAAGATCCGCATCGCACCACTATCGAGTGTGAACATGACCCGGCAATCGCCCGCTCTCAGCCGCAAAGCACCGGCTAGATCGCCATGTAATGCGCTCACATCTCCGGAACCGGTTCGCGCAAAATGAAGAATTCTTTCGAAAATCCGCATCGCGGTTTGGCGATCAAGGGCTCGAACATCCGCTTTGGCTTCATCCAGCCATTCGATTTGGTAGGGCGGTATGTCTACAGAGTGTCAGTGGGGTTAAGAGGGAAGTCTTCTGCTGCGACGCCGAACTCAGCGAGGAAATCTTCCATGGGCGTGCCCTTGCCGTGCTGTTGAAACCAGGCTTCGCCTGCGTGGAACCGGATGCGGTCCGGTTCGGTCACGGGCTCATCGTCTGGAGGAGCTGTCGCCACTGCACGAGCAACCTTGTCGGGTAGCATGAATTCCAGGAAGCGGACAGCGGTAGCGAGTTGGGAATCGGGCAGACGCTCGATGAGTTCGTGAGCGTGCCGTTTCTCAGGTTCGGTATCCGTCCGCATTTGCCTCCTATCCTACTACGCTCATTTTAATCAATTGCTCGGCGTTCTTCAGCGCTTCGGGCGTGAGCTTGTGGCCGCTCAACATGCGGCCGACTTCCTTGGTGCGCGCGGTGGCATCCAACTCTTCGATCACCGCGACCGTTCTGCCGTGCGACTCCTGCTTTTCCACACGGTAGTGATAATCGGCGAAGCTCGCGATCTGCGGGAGGTGCGTCACACACAGCACCTGATTCGCCGCCGCCAGTTTCTTCAGGCGCCGTCCCACGCCTTCGGCTGCGCCGCCGCCCACACCGGTATCGACTTCGTCAAAGACCAGCGTGCGCACCACGCTCGTTTTGGGTCCGGCGAGGCAGGTCTTGAGCGCCAGCGCGAGACGCGAGATTTCACCGCCCGACGCAACTTTCTCCAACGGGCGCGGCTCTTCGCCGAGGTTGGGTGAGACCAGGAACTCCACCGTGTCCGCCCCGAGCGAGGACCAGGCGGCCTCGCTGATGGCAGCGCGGAACACCGTCCGTTCCATCGCGAGTTGCGCCAGTTCCGCCTCCACCTGTTTTTCCAGGCGACGCGCGGCGGTCTTGCGCGATTCGGTCAGCTCGCGCGCCAGCTTTTCAAACTCCGCGCTCAGGCGCTTGCGCTGCTTGCGCAACTGCTCCATGCGCTCGCCCGCCGATTCCACGCCCGCGATCTGCCCGCGCACCTCTTCGAGGAAGGCCTGAATCTCCGCGATGGTCTGGCCGTACTTGCGTTTCAATTTGCCAATCGATTCCAACCGCGTCTCGACTTCTTCGAGACGTCCCGGATTGGCTTCCAGGTGAGAGAGGTAATCGCGCAGCGCATACGCGACCTCCTGCAGGCTCAGTTCGGCGTTCTTGAGATGCTCGCCGAGTCCGCCGAGGGTGGCATCGATACGGCAGAGTTCCTCCACGCGCTTGGCGGCCACGCGCGCCAGCGAAAGCGCCGATTCCGGGCTCTCATAGACGGCTTCGTACGCCGTGGAAGCGCTCTCCTGCAGCTTCTGCACGTTCTGCAGTACGCGGCGCTCGTTCTCCAACTGCGTATCTTCGTCGGCTTCGAGCCCGGCGGCTTCGATCTCTTTGCGCTGGAAGCTCCACAGGTCCAGCAGGCGGAGTTTCTCCTGCTCGTTGCGCTCCAGTTCCTCGAGCTCGGCGGCGGTGTCGCGGAATTCGTGGAAGAGCGCGGCGGCGCGGTCCAGCAGCGGGCGATGGGCGGCAAAGGTGTCCAGCATGTCGCGCTGAGCTTCCGGCGAGAACAGAAGTTGCTGGTCGTGTTGTCCGTGGATATCGCCCAGGAAGGGGGCCAGATCTTTCAGAAGCGCGACTGCCACCGGGCGGCTGCCCACGAAAGCGCGCGATTTCCCGCTGGCCAGAATCTCGCGCTCGATCAGCAGTTCGCCCTCTTCGATTTCGAGTCCGGCGGGTTCCAGCAGCCGGCGGATCGCCGCCTGATCGCGCACTTCAAATATGCCGGCCACGCGGGCGCGCGTTTCGCCGGTGCGGATCATGTCGGCGGAGGCGCGCGCGCCCAAGAGCAGGCCGAGCGCATCCACCACAATCGACTTGCCGCTTCCCGTCTCTCCCGTGAGCAGGTTCAGCCCGGCGTGGAAGTGCACGCGCAGGCGTTCCACCACGGCATAATTTTCGACCACCAGCTCCAGCAGCATTCATGCCGATTATAACGGGTGGAACCAGTCCAACGGAGTTCCGACTTTTTACGGAACCACCGCGTCCTTATGTTAGATTTGAACTTAGGAGACGCATTGTTCTTCGACACTCCGTTAGGCTTCCTCCTTCAAACAGATCTCTGGGGTATGGTCCAGCACAATGGGCCGGCGGGAATGGCTGTACTGGCCATTCTGATCTGTTTTTCCGTCTACTCGTGGACGATCATTTTCTCTAAACTGAGCGCGCTGCGCGGGTCGCAGCGCGCCAATTCCCGTTTCCTGCGCGCCTTCCGCAAATCGAGCGGGATGGAAGCGGTGATGGTGGCGAGCGAGCAGTTCCGCCCCTCCCCGCTGGTGGCCGTCTTCGATTTCGGCTACGAAGAGCTGGAGCGCCAGGTCAAACTGCGCGGCAAGGTGACGAACCGCACCGCTCTGGAGCGCACACTGCAACTGGGTGTGAGCGAGGAACTGGCCAAGCTGGAGCGCAACATGAACTGGCTGGCGACCACGGCGTCTGTCACTCCATTTATCGGGTTAATGGGCACAGTGATGGGCATCATCCGGGCGTTTCAGGATCTGGCGCTGATGGGCTCCACCAGTTTGAAGGCGGTGGCGCCGGGCATTTCCGAGGCGCTGATTGCTACTGCAGTCGGCCTCTTCGCAGCCATCCCGGCGGCGATCTTCTACAACTATTTCGGCCACCAGATTCGAGAACTCGGCGCCCGCATGGACGATTTTTCGCTCGAGTTTCTGAACATGGCCGAGCGTACCTTCGGAGAGTAGCGCATGTCCTTCTCCACCAATGGCGGCGGCGGTCGCGGTTCCCGTTCGCGGCGCGGCGGGGCATCCCTCTCGGAAATCAACGTCACTCCCTTCGTCGACGTGGTGCTGGTGCTATTGATCATCTTCATGCTCACAGCCCATGTGATGGAGGTCGGCATCGAGGTCGATGTTCCAACCACGCGCACGGTGGAAAAGCCGGCGCAGGATATGCCGGTCGTTACCATCACCAAAGACGGCGTCTTCAAGCTCAATACCGATGACGTCAACATTCACAGCCTGGGCGCCACCATCAAGCAGAGGTACCCCCAAGGCGAAGGGCGTTTATGTCCGCGCGGACAAGGAGACCATCTGGGACCCGATCGCGCAGGTGACGGCGGAGTTGGGCGCGGCGGGCTTTCAGGTGAACATGGTGACGCAGCCAGAGGATTCTACAAAGGGTCGCAGGTAGGGGAACGCAGGTAATATGTCGCACGCCGACATTCTCGATCAGCAGGAACGGCTGGCGCCGAGCTTTGCCGGCTCGCTCGTCTTCCACGGACTGCTCGTGGTGGCGGTGGTGGGGATCGGCTGGATCGAAAAGCGCAGCCACCTCTCGCTGGGCGATCCCAATGGCGGGCGGATGGGCGCGGTGGCGGTGAATCCGGTGGCCAGCATTCCCCTCCCGCAGCATGAAGGCCCCAAGAACCCGGTGGCGGTGGATACGGAATCGCACGTACCGACTCCGGTCACCAAGCCCGCGCCGAAATCGCAGCCCAAAGTGAAGCTCCCGGACCCGAAGGCGATTCCGATTCCGAGCCGCAATGCCAAGGCGACCAGGCAGCGCGCGGAGGCGGAGCCGGTCAACAAGTTCCGCGCGAAACAGCAGGATCTGCCCAACCAGTTACACAGCAACGTGGGGACACGCGTGGCCACGCCGGATTACTCGGTGAAGGGCGGCGGCGGGGTCGGAGTCGGCAGCAATTCGCCGTTCGGGAATATGTTCGGCGGGTATGCGGACCTGTTGCGGGACCGCGTGGCGCAGCACTGGCAGACCACGGACCTGCGGTCGCAGAACGCTCCCGTGGTGGGTGTGACCTTCGTGCTGCACCGGGATGGCTCGGTAACGGCGATCCGGATCACGCAGAAGAGCGGGATCTCGGCAATCGATATTTCCGCGCAGCGCGCCGTGATGGACGCGGCGCCCTTTCCCCCCATGCCGGCGGGGTTCCCCAAGAACGAAGCGGAAATCGAATTTCTCTTTCAATTGAAACGGTAAAGGCGCATGGCTATGAAAAGACTGATTGGTGTCGGGTTGGTGATGGCGGGAACGCTGGGCGCATTGATGGCGCAGGACGCGCAGATCACCGTCAGCAAGAACGGCTATCAGACGCCGAACGTGGCGATTCCCGATTTTCGCGGCACGGGCGATGCGCAGAAGTTCATGGCGGCCTTCAACGAAACGCTTTCGGGCGACGTGAAGGCGTCGGGCCAGGTGAAACTGGTGCCCAAGACTTCGATGCCGCTGTTCATTCCGCAGCAGCCTTCGGATTTCCAGACGCCGCCCCCTGTGCCTGCCCGCGGCGGCCGGCCCCAGAATTACATGCCCACCACCGGCGGCGGCCACTGGATGCAGGATTGGAGCGCGCCGGAGGTGGCGGCAAACTACCTTGCCTTCGGCTATACCGCTCCGCAGGCGGATGTGCTGGTGCTGCAGGGCTGGCTCTACGATCTGAGTAAGGGGAATCCCGCGAACGCGCAGTTGATCGCCAAGCGGTACCTGGGCACCGTGGATGAAGCCGGGGCGCGCAAGATCGCGCACGAATTCGCGGCGGATATCATCGCGATTTTCGGCGGGCAGTCTCTGTACGGCTCGCACATTTACTTTACTTCCACCCGCACCGGACACAAGGAAATCTGGGTAATGGACCCGGATGGAAAGAATCAAAAGCAACTAACCCGATTCAACAGCATTTCCACGTTCGCGACCCTCTCCCCGGATGGCTCGAAACTGGCATTCACTAGCTGGGCAAAGGGGCAACCTGCTATATTTATCTTTTCAGTAGATCCGGTCCGGGATTTGCGCTTTTACAACCAGGCCGCTTCGGTGAATCAGGCGGGTTCGTTTACCCCTGATGGGAAGCAGATTGTCTACGCTTCCTCCGCTGGCACTGGCTGTTGCCGGATCTTCATAGCGAATTTAGACGGAACGGGGTTTCGGTCGATCTCATCTTCCAGTTCTATCGAAGTCGAGCCGAAGGTGAATCCAAAGACGGGAAGGGATATCGTATTTACTTCCGGTCGCTCCGGGCCGCACCAGATTTACCGGATGGGTATGGATGGATCCGACTTAGAGAGGTTGACGCCGGGGACAGGCGAGGCGAGTAATGCTTCGTGGCATCCCGACGGGCAGCACATAGCCTTCGCTTGGACGCAAGGCTATGCCACCGGAGCCTTCAACATATTCACCATGAATGTTGCAACCAAGGAGTACGTGCAGTTGACTCATGGCGACGGCAAGAATGAGAATCCGACCTGGGCTCCCGATGGGGTCCACATCGTCTTCGCCAAGACTCGCGGCGGTTCCCCCCAGATCTATACCATGCTGGCGGATGGGACCCAGTTGCAG
>CAIRBY010000635.1 GCA_903876865.1 uncultured Acidobacteriia bacterium | reverse complement strand
TCCAGGCGGGGTACACCATCGGCAAGAGCCTCACCAACGCTACCGGCGCTACGATTCCAGATCCCAATAACCTGCGCGCGGAGAAATCCGTGGCGCCGTTCGATGTAAGCCAGCGGCTGGTATTGAGCGGCATGTGGGCGCTGCCGGTTGGCCGCGGCAAAGCGGTCGGAGGAAACTGGGCCGCGCCCGTCGATCTGCTGCTGGGCGGGTGGCAGTTCAACGGCATCGCCACGTTCCAGAAGGGTTTGCCGCTGCAACTGACCAGCACCGGCGCGGTGCGCCCGGACCGCATCCGCCACGTTGAACAATTCAGCGGTCCGATTCAGAAGCGGCTCAACCAGTATTTCGACACCGGTGCCTTCGCCATCGCGCAGACATTCGCGTACGGCAACGCGCCGCCCTCGGAGCCGGACGTGCGCGGTCCGGGAACCAACAACCTGGACCTCTCCCTGCTGAAGAGCTTTCACCTCAGTGAAAAGCTCACGGCGCAATTCCGCTTCGAAGGCTTCAATGTGGCCAACCGAGTGAAATTCTCCAATCCCGGCACGCAGGCTGGTTCCAACGCTTTCGGCGTGATCACGGCGCAACAGAATCAGCCGCGCAAGTTGCAGGCCGCGGTAAAGTTGATCTTCTAGCTATGCTGCGAATCAGCGCGTTACTCTTGATTGCGGTGTCCGGCCTCACGGCGCAGAGCACCGGACTGAACTGGCTGAAACTGCCCGATCCCCGCATGGAAATCGACGGTCTGCCCTGGTACGCCGAGAGCGGCGGGCGGCTGATGCGCTTTCCGCCGCGGCTCAAGGACACCATCCCCGCACAGGTCTACTCGCTGGGCCTCTCGCCCAGCGGTGGACGCATCCGCTTCCGCACGGATTCGGCGCGGCTCGCCATCCGCGTGGAGTATCCGGGACCGCCCAACATGGCCAACATGCACGCCTACGGGCAGACCGGCGTGGATCTCTATCTGGACGGCGTGTACCGCAGCACTGCGATCGCGGACAAAGACTCCAAGCCGGGCAAGCCGGTCGAGAAGGTGTACTTCGATTTGAGTCAGCGCCCGCGCGCGATGCGCGAGGTCACGCTCTATCTGCCGCTTTACAAGGGTGCGCAGATACTCGGTATCGGTTTCGATGCCGAAGCGAAGATCGAACCGCCCACGTCTTTCGCGCTGCCCAAACCCGTGGTCTACTACGGCACGTCCATCACCCAGGGCGGTTGCGCCAGCCGTCCCGGGATGAGCTATCAGGCCCAGGTGGGCCGCTGGCTCAATCTGGATTTCGTCAACCTCGGCTTCTCCGGCGCGGGCAAGGGCGAACCGGAGGTGGCGCACGCGGTAGCGGAGATCGACGCTTCCGCGTTCGTGCTGGATTTCTCCCAGAACAACCGCACGCTGGATTCGGTGAAGGAGGTCTACGATCCCTTCCTCGCCGTGCTGCGCGAGAAGCACCCCGCCACGCCCATCGTCGCCATCACCCCGATCATGCAGGCGGCGGAGCAGATCACTGAAACTGAAATCGAAGGGATGCGGGTGCATATCCGGCAGGTGGTGAGCGCGCGTATCGGCAAGGGCGACCGCAACCTGTACCTGATCGAAGGCACGGACCTGATCGGTCCCGGGCGGTTGGACGCCTATGTGGATGGAAACCACCCCAACGATCTGGGCTTTTACTGGATGGCGGAGGGCATTGCGCCGCGCCTGGTCAAACTGCTCGGTTTGCCCGCGGCCGTTGGAGGCGGGCGATGAAGCGCGCCTGGCTGCTTCTGGTGTGCGGCGCGGCGCTGCTGCTTTCGCAGGCGGTTCCGGATTGGCGCCACCTCGACAACGGCTTCGAGATTCCGCACGAAAACTACGTGGACCAGCCCTACACGGTGATCGCCAACGATGGGGCGTGGCTGACCGTCCTCACCACCGGCGTGGGCAAGGAAGGCGCCGCGCATCAGCACATTGTCTCCACCCGTTCGCGCGATAAGGGGCGGACGTGGTCGCCTTTGGTGGATATTGAACCGGCGAACGGCCCGGAAGCTTCCTGGGCAATGCCGCTCAAGACGCCTTCAGGCCGCATCTACGTGTTCTACAACTACAACAAGGACAATCTCCGCGAGTTGCCCACCAGCAACGCCGAGAACACGCGCAAGCGCGTGGACACCATGGGCTACTACGTGTTCAAGTACTCCGACGACAACGGACTGACGTGGTCCGCGGAGCGCTACGAAATTCCCATGCGCCAGATGCGGATCGACCGCGAGAACAACGATCAGGGCCGCATCATGTATTTCTGGGGCGTGGGCAAGCCGGTCGTGGTGGGCAACTACGCCATCTTCGGTTTCGCAAAGGTGGGCAAGTGGGGCACGCCCGGAGGCATGGTGGAATCGCAGGGCTGCTTCCTGCGCAGCGACAACATCCTCACCGAGCGCGACCCGAAGAAGATCCGTTGGACGCTGCTGCCGGATGGCGACGAAGGGCTGCGCGCGCCCAAGGGTCCGGTCTCCGACGAAGCCAACCCCACCGTCCTGAGCAACGGCTCGCTGTATGCCACTTACCGCACCATCGACGGCTACCTCTGCGAAGCATACAGCCGCGATGGCGGCCACACCTGGACCCCGCCCGCCTACGCAGTCTACGCGCAGGGGCGCCCCATCAAGCACAACCGCGCCGCGCCCTTCGTCCGCCGCTTTGCCAACGGCAAGTACGTATTGTGGTTTCACAACCACGGCGGCGAGCAGTTCCACGTCAAGAACCTGAACCAGTACCTGGGCAGGAACCCGAGTTGGCTCGCCGGCGGAATCGAGCGCAACGGCCGCATCTACTGGTCGGAGCCGGAGATCGTGCTGTATAACGACGATCCGCTGGTGGGGTCGAGCTATCCGGATTTCATCGAGGACGGCGGGCATTACTACATCACCGAAACGCAGAAGACCATCGCCCGCGTGCATGAAATCGACTCCGCTCTGCTGGAGGCGTTGTGGACGCAGGCGGACAACCGCGCGGTGACGCGCAAAGGGCTGGTGAAGGAAGTGGACCCGGGTCAGGCAACGTTCGAAATGCCGGCGCTGCCCAGCCTGACGCAACGCCGCGGGTTCACGCTGGATTTCTGGATCAAGCTGCGTGAATGGACCGCCGGGCAAGTGATCCTGGATGCTCGCGATGCGCAGGGCAAAGGGCTGGCGCTGGTAACCTCGGATCGCTTTACGGTGAAACTGCTACTCAACGATGGCCGCAGCAAGTTCGAGTGGGACAGCGATTCCGGCACTCAGGCCGGCACGCTGCGCGTCAATACCTGGCAGCACGTGAGCGTGCGCGTGGATGGCGGGCCGAAGATTGTCAGCTTCGTGGTGGACGGTGTGTTCAACGATGGCGGCGCGCTGCGCGACTACGGCTGGGGCCGTTTTCCGGCGCAGATGGACGATCTCAACAGCGGTCAACCGGCTCGGTTGGGCGGCAAACTCTTCGGCGAAATTTCGCATTTCCGCGTCTACGACCGCAGCCTGCTGACCAGCGAGAGCGTGGGCAACTGGCGGGCGGGGCGATGAGGATACCGGCGTGAGCTTTCAGGGCAATCTCACCGAGCATGTCTACCTCTACGTGCGCGACCGCATCCTGCGCGGCGAACTGCCGTTCGGAGCCCCGCTTTCGCGCCGCGTGATTGCCGCGGAAATCGGCGCCAGCATCGTCCCGGTGGGCGATGCGCTGCAGCGGTTGGAAAACGACGGGCTGGTGGAAAGCCGGCCGCGCGTGGGCACGCGCGTCCGTATTCCCACGGTGAAATCCATTCGCGGGCACTATATCCTGCGCGAGGCGCTCGAAACCCAGGCGGCCAGAATCTTCACCGCCAAGGCTAGCGCGGAGGAACGCGCCGAACTGCGCCGCATGGCGGTGGAACTGGACCGGCTGAACGCGGAAGTGCCGGACACAGGCGGCGCGCCGGAGCGCGAGAGCGCCTTTCGCAACCACTTGTTTCACATGCGCTTTCACATGTTCATTGCCGAGTGTACCGGCTGCGACGAGCTTTGCCAGGCCATCGAAAAAAACCAGATCCTGGTCTTCAACTGGCTCTATGACACGGCCCTGGGCAACCTGGCTCCGCCCCCCCACTGGCACCAGGACCTGGCCGGGGCGCTGCTCTGCGGCAGTCCGGAAACCGCCGATGCCGCAATGCGCGGCCACACCCGGTTCCGCATGGAGGATGTGTTGAGCCGGATTCAACCCTCGCTCGATTGGAGCAAGCCGCGCATCGAGGCCTTCCAGCACCAGCGGCGCAAGACCGCCGCGCGCGGAAGCAAGCGCAGGGCGGCCAGCCGGCCTGTGACTAGTCAAAATCCCCTGGCGCCGGATTCTGACGTGCATTGACCTCGTTCTCCGCGGATTCCTACGCCGGTGCTACCTGCGATGTCTGCACCAGATCTCCTGGCCGTTCGGTCCGAATCCTCAAACTCCTTCCGCTCCGGGCCATCGCTGGCATCGGACGGAGATGATGGCCGCAAGTCATAGGATCACGGGACTTCGGT
>CAIRBY010000634.1 GCA_903876865.1 uncultured Acidobacteriia bacterium | reverse complement strand
TCCGTTCCGAAGAAGCGCTGGATATGTTGCAGGCCATGAACACCGGTCACGATGGCTCTTTGACCACCATCCACGCCAACACCCCGCGCGACGGTCTGGGCCGCCTGGAAGTCATGGTCGGCATGGCCAACTCCAATATGGGGATCCGTTCCGTGCGCCAGCAGATTGCAAGCGCGGTGGATCTCTTCGTGCAGACCTCGCGCTTCAGCGATGGCGCCCGCCGCATCACGCACATCACGGAAGTGATCGGCATGGAGCAGGACGTGATCACGCTGCAGGACGTCTTCCTGTTCGAGAAGACCGGCATCACCGAGAGCGGCAAGGTGCGCGGGCGCTTCCGCGCCACCGGCATCCGGCCTAAGTTCTATGAACGCCTGAAGCAGTGCGGGATCACGCTGCCGACGCAGATGTTCCAAACGGTTGTGGAGATCAACTGATGCCCGTATCGGTGATCGTTTCTTTCGTTGTCGTCTTCGCCCTGGCGCTGCTTGCGGTCAGCGTGGGGCTGAAGTATTTCGACGCGCGGCGAAAGAATCAGGTCGTGGAGATGCTGCAGACGGCCTCCGGCGAACCGGTGGTCAGTGTCAGCAATCTGCTCAAGGAACTGGAATCGGAGCGTCCGGGCGGGCTGAAGCGGATTTTCAGCGGAATGCAGTTTTCCCGCCATGCGGCGGAGCAGATTCAGCAGGCGGGTTTGAACTGGTCATCGTCTCGGCTGATCGCCTCGATGGGACTGATGATGATTCCGGGGTTGGGCATCGGTTCGCTGATGCCGTTCCTGCTCAACGGACCGACCACGGCGATTGTGCTCGCGCTGGTCTTCGGCGCGGCGCCCTACCTGATGGTGCGGCACAAGCGCAGCCGGCGCCTGGCCACGCTGGAAGAGCAGTTCCCCGAATCGCTGGACTTTCTGGCGCGTTCCATGCGCGCCGGGCACGCCTTCTCCATCAGCCTGGAAATGCTGGGCGAAGAGATGGCGGACCCGCTCGGACAGGAGTTCCGCGCGCTCTTCAACGAACAGAATCTGGGCGCTCCGCTAGAGACCGCGCTGCGCAATTTCACGATGCGCGTGCCGCTGCTGGACGTGCGCTTCTTTACCTCGTCGGTGCTCTTACAGAAGCAGACCGGCGGCAATTTGAGCGAAATTCTTTCGCGCCTCGCGTATGTGATCCGCGAACGCTTCCGGTTGAAGGGGCAGGTGAAGGCGGCCAGCGCGCACGGGCGGCTGACGGCTACTATTCTCACGCTGCTGCCCATCGGCACCATGCTCGCGCTGCTGTTGGTGGCGCCCGGCTACCTGCAGGGCATGGCGGAAGATTCGGACGGCAAGTATCTGATCGGCGGGGCCATCGTGGCCCAGATTTTAGGGAATTTCTTCATCAAGAAGATCATCAACATTAAGGTCTGATATGGAATCTCCCATCTTATTTTCGGTCTGCGCGTTTCTGATGTTGATGCTGATCCTCACGTGGGTGGGGTACCGGCTGATCTACAAGCCCGGCAAATTTCTGCGGCAGTTGGGGAACCCGGTCATCACCAACGATTCCCGGCGCGTGCTGGAAGACAACGGCGAACCGGAAGCCAGCACCATCGTCACGTTCCTGCACCAGTTGGGATCGCGCGTGCCCTCTTCCGATACGGAAGTGGCCACGCTGAAGGCGGACCTGATCCGCGCGGGTTTCCGTTCCGAGAACGCGCTGCCGGTCTTCTACGGCGTGCGGATTCTCAGTACGCTGGCGATGCTGGTCTTCTGCATCATGATCGAGGCGCGGATGCCTCCGAACCCGGTCATGAAGATGGGGCTGATGGCTTCGGGCGTGGGCGCCGGCTGGATTCTGCCGCGCTTCTTCCTGGAAAAGAAAGTGACCAAGCGGCAGGAAGTGCTGCGCCTCTCGCTGCCGGACGCGCTGGATCTGCTGGTGGTTTCGATCGAAGCCGGTCTGGGACTGGATCAGGCGATTCAGCATGTGGCGCGGGAACTGCACGGCAGTCATCCGCAACTCAGCGAAGAGATGTCCCTGGTGACGCTGGAGATGCGCGCCGGCAAGCGGCGCAGCGAGGCGCTACGCAACTTCGCGGAGCGTACGGGCGAGGCGGAGTTCCGCAAGCTCGTCGCGATTCTGATTCAGAACGATCGCTTCGGCACCAGTATGGGTGAGAGCCTGCGCACGCATTCGGACTTTTTGCGCACGCGCCGCCGCCAGGAGGCCGAGGAGCGCGCCGGCAAGGTCGGCGTGAAACTGGTTTTTCCGATTTTCTTTTTTATTCTGCCGTCCATGTTGGTTGTGGCGGCCGGGCCCGGCATTCTACAGATCTTCAAGTACCTGTTCCCCATGATGAAGACGATAGGGTGACACGCAAAAGGAGCGCACAGACAATGAACGATACGATTCTACAATCCGCCATTTGGATCGCAGCGGGAGGGCTCATGATGCTCTTCCTGAAACGGCGCCGCTCGCGCAAGAGCACGCGCTAATCGCAATAGGAAGTCTGGAAAGGAGATTCGCATGGAACTCGCGATGCAAGGTGCAATCTGGTTGGGAGCTGGCGTGACGCTGGTCATGCTGCTTTCCCGCCGCCGCAGGCGCCGGGTAGTACGGTAATGATCGAGATTTAATGGCTGGCGGCGCACCTGGAGTTTGCCAGGGGGTCGCCGGCCATGGGTCTTTTTAAGGCCTGTGTCCTTCATGTCGATTGATCTGATCTTGAGCAAACAAAACCGGGATGGCGGTTGGCCCTACGTGCGCGGAGCCTCGTGGACGGAGCCGACGGTGTACGCCATTCTGGCGCTGCTGGAAGCCGGAGAAGCGGCCGGGGCGCAGCGCGGTTTAGCGTGGCTGCGCGCCAAGCAACTTCCGGACGGCGGGTGGCCGCCGCAGACGGGTTTCGACGAGAGCACGTGGGTCACGGCGCTGGTGGCGCTGCTGCCCCCCGAGCAACTCGGCGAAGCGGTGCACGCGCGCGCGATTGCCTGGCTGATGGATACCAGCGGGCAGGAGTCTTCCGCGGTCTACCGTTTGCGCATGTGGCTGCTGGGCGTGCCTCGGTTGCCGGAGCATGAATTCCCGGGGTGGCCGTGGATACCGGGAACGGCTGCGTGGGTGGGGCCTACGTCGCTGGCGATGCTGGCATTGGAAAAGGAAAATCAGCGGAAGCCTTCCGCGCTGATCCAGATTCGCCTGGACGAAGGGCGGCGGTTTCTGTTGCGCCGCATGTGCGAGGGCGGCGGATGGAATCACGGTTCGGTGCGGGCGCTGGGGTATGAATCCACGCCGTATCCGGAAACTACGGGTATGGCGCTGGCGGCGCTGCGCGGGGTGCGAAGCGCCGCCACCAAAAACGCGATCGAAGTGGCCGAGAAATTTCTGGGCGAGTGCCGTTCCGCGGACGCGCTCAACTGGCTGCGGATCGGGCTGATGGCGCACGGGCGGCTGCCGGGAGGGTACAATCCACCCGTAGCCCTGACGTGCCGCACGCTGCCGGAGACTTCGCTGGACTGGCTGTTGGGGCGGACGCAACAGGCCGGGCGGGAGTTGTTTTTAGGCTGAGGCAACAGCAGAGACGGCGCATGGCACACCAACTCACCAGACGCGAACTTCTGTCCACGGCGGCCGCCGCGACCGTCACTGCGACGGCTGCGGGGCTGAGCGGTTGCGCGCCGGAACAGAGGAAGGTGGCCGAGGCGCGGGTCTCGATCGTCAAAGTGCCGGCGTATGACCAGAGCGTCTACGCGACCATGCGGCGGATGCTGGAAGAGCATCTGGGGCACGTGCGCGGGCTGCGCATTCTGATCAAACCCAACCTGGTGGAATTCGAGCCGGCGAGCAGCATCAACACGCATCCGATGCTGGTGCACGCGGCGTACGAGGCGTTCCGGGCGATGGGCGCGGCGGAGATTCACATTGCCGAAGGGCCGGGGCACAGGCGCAATACGCTGGACCTGGCGGAGGCGGCGGGTTACTTCCAGACGGTGCCGCGCTTCGAAGATGTGTTTGTCGATCTGAACCTGGACGAGGTCACGCGGCTGAAGCCGGACAAGCAGTTCTCGCGCATCAAGAAGCTGTACCTGCCGAACACGGCGCTGCGCGCGGACCTGGTGGTATCGATGGCGAAGATGAAGACGCATCACTGGGTGGGCGCGACGCTGGCGATGAAGAACCTGTTCGGGGTGGTGCCGAGCGGGAT
>CAIRBY010000633.1 GCA_903876865.1 uncultured Acidobacteriia bacterium | reverse complement strand
GACCACGATTCTCCAACACCCAAACCCGAAAGGAGCCAGCCGCCTCGCTACCTCCGTTCAGGCTCATCCTTCAATGAGAATATGCTGATCCGGCGAATCTGAGTTCTGTTTCCCGGCGGGAGGAAGGCAACTAGCCCAGGAACGACAGGCCACGAAAAGACGATGGCCTGTCCCACTGCCTAAACCGGCCGCGCCGCCCGCAACTGCCGCACCACTTCCACCACCCGCCCCGCCGCGTAATCCACCTCTTCCCCCGTCGTGAACCGCCCCAACCCAAACCTCACCGAGGAGTGCAGCCACTCCCCCTCGACCCCGATCGCGCGCAGCACATGGCTCCCGCCGCCCCCATGCGAATTGCACGCCGACCCCGCCGAAACCGCCAGTTCCGGCAGCCCCACCAGCAGCGCATCGCCCTCCACATCCGCGAAGCTGCAGTTCAGATTCCCCGCCAACCGATGCTCCATCGTCCCGTGGACGCGCACTCCGTCCAGTTCCGCCTCCAGCCGCGCCTTCAACCGGTCGCGCAGGCCGCTCACGCGCGCATGATCCTCCGCCATCTCCCGCGCCGCCACCTCGCACGCCACGCCCAACCCCACGATGCCCGGCACGTTCAGCGTGCCCGAACGCATTCCGCTCTCGTGCCCCCCGCCATCCATCTGCGCCGCCACCGCCACCCGCGGATTCTTCCGCCGCACATACAGCGCGCCCACGCCCTTCGGCCCGTACATTTTATGCGCGCTCACGCTCATCAGGTCGATCCCGTCCGCCTCCACATTCACCGGCACCTTGCCGAACGCCTGCACCGCGTCGCAGTGGAAACGCACATTCTTCTCGCGGCAGATCGCGCCGATCTCGCGCACCGGCTGAATCGTGCCGATCTCGTTATTGGCGTACATCACGCTCACCAGCACCGTATCGGCGGCAATCGCCTCGCGCAGCTGGTCCAGATCGATCAGCCCGTCCGCCCGCGGCCGCAGGACCGTCACCCGGCAACCCGCCTTCTCCAGCGTGTGCGCCGAATCCAGCACCGCCTTGTGCTCGCTCGCCATTGTGATGAAGTGCGGCGCCCCATGCCCCGCCTCGCAGGCCGCGCCCACCACGCCCTTCACCGCCAGGTTGTCCGATTCGGTGGCGCCGCTGGTGAACACAATCTCGCCCGCGCTCGCACCCATCAGCGCCGCCACCCGCCGCCGCGCCAGCTCCACCGCGCCCTCCGCCTGCCATCCAAAACTGTGGGTCCCGCTCGCGGCGTTACCGAATTGCGGCCCGAAGTACGGCAGCATGGCGTCCAGAACGCGCGGATCCACCGGCGTCGTCGCGTGATAGTCCAAGTAAATCGGTGTGTGCACTGTAGTCCATTGGGGGGAAACGATCCCGCACCATTCCCGAGTATAATTAACCTTGCCGTTGTTTCGCTCGCCCGGACCCTTTGGATGATTCGTTTGTTTAAGGTCTTTATTCCAGTTGGCACCCTCACGCTTCTGGTTTCAGAGATCCTGCTGGTAACGTCAGCATTCATCTTCGCGACCTACCTCACGCTGGAGGTCTCTCCCACCGTCTTCCTGCTCTACGACGGAGGGCTGATGCGTATTTCGCTCGTCCTCCTGAGCATCCTGATCGGGCTCCATTTTCACGATCTCTACTCGCAGATCCACGTAAAATCGCGCATCGTGCTCGCCCAGCAGCTCTGCCTGGTGATGGGCGTGGCGTTTCTGATGCAGGGGCTGATCGCGTACCTCAACGCCGATCTGCGCGTGCCCATCCACGTCATGGTCACCGGCAGCGCCATCGCCGTGGTGGCGATCTTCTGCTGGAGGCTGCTCTTCAGCGCCTACGCGCTACAGGTGGTGGGACGCAGCCGCCTCCTCCTCGTCGGCGGCAGCGGCCTGCTCGAGGATGTCGGCCAGCACCTCGAGGAACACCCCGAATCCGGACTGATGGTGGCGGGCTACGTCGATGACCGCCATGAGACCGGCGCCATGCTGCCCGGGGGCGCCGTACTCGGCCCGCTTACCAGTCTGCGCGAAATCGTCAAGGCCACCCAGCCCAACCGCATCGTGGTCGGCATGTTCGAGCGCCGCAACCGCATGCCCGTGGCGGACCTGCTCGAACTGCGCTTCGCCGGCTTCGTGATCGAGGAAGTCGCCAACACCTATGAGCGCGTCTGCGGACGCGTCTGCCTCAAAGAGATTCGCCCCTCGCAGCTGATCTTCTCCGGCGAACTCGGCCCCCAACCCCACCACCTCGCCTACCAGCGGCTCTCCAACCTCGCGGTCGCCCTGGTTGGAATCATCGTCTCCTCGCCCATCATTCTGCTCACCGCGCTCGCCGTCCGCCTCTCGTCGCGCGGTCCCGTGCTCTACCGCCAGGTGCGCGTCGGCTTCAACGGCGAACTCTTCACCGTCTACAAATTCCGCTCCATGCGCCTGGATGCCGAAGCCGGCACCGGCGCCGTCTGGGCGCAGAAGGACGACCCCCGCGTCACCTCCGTCGGCCGCTTCATCCGCCGCGTGCGCTTCGACGAATTGCCGCAACTGTACAACGTGCTCAAAGGCGAGATGGCCATGGTCGGGCCGCGCCCCGAACGCCCCGAATTCGTCAAGGCGCTCAGCGAGCAGATCCCGTATTACCGCCAGCGCCACTGCGTCCGCCCCGGCATCACCGGCTGGGCCCAGATCAACTATAAGTATGGCGACACGCTCGAAGACACCATCACCAAACTCGAATACGATCTCTACTACATCAAGAACATGTCGCTCGCGCTCGACAACTACATCATTTTCCACACCTTGAAGGCGATGCTGTTGTCGCGCGGCGCGCAATAGAGCATACTAGGCTGTACGGTCGGCAGGACCGTGATCATGGCGAACCCCGCGCTCACTCCCGAAGCCGAAATCATCGAGCGCGAACAACAGGTTCCTCTCTATCGCGTCGTCCTGCTCGACGACAACGATCACACTTACGATTACGTCATCGAGATGCTGCAGAAGATCTTCGTTTTCAGCCTCGACCTTGCCTACCACCACGCCGAAGAGGTCGATCGCGCCGGGCGCACCGTGCTCATGGTCTGCGAACTCGGCGAAGCCGAATTCGGCCGCGACCAGATCCAGGCTTACGGCCCCGATTGGCGCCTCCCCCGCTCCAAAAACTCCATGGCCGCCGTAGTCGAACCGGTGGTCTGAGCACCCGTAGGGCAGGCGGTTCCGCCCAATGCCGCTTCAATAACCCAATTTACTGGCGTCCCGGCGTTTCGTAGGGCGGTCCCCCTGGACTGCGGCCGGCGCCCTCGCCGGCCTTTTGATCGTCGGCGCCAGTAGATGCTGCGAGGGAATAGCGGGACCAG
>CAIRBY010000632.1 GCA_903876865.1 uncultured Acidobacteriia bacterium | reverse complement strand
CGTACGCCGGAAGAACATGCCGAGGCGTTGCTTGAACTCTTCGACCGCTGCCGCAAAGCCGTAAGTTAATCAGCCCCCGAAAAATCGAAGGGGCAGAGTGTTGCCACCCTGCCCCTGGTCTTCACCGATCGCAATGCGGCGCGCGGAGCCGGAAGGTGCCCCGCGCGCCGATCGCTTATTTCTTCTTTTTCTTTGCGGGTGCCTTCTTCGCCGGAACTTTCTTCACAGGTAACTTCTTTGCCGGCGCTTTCTTCGGCGGCGCCTTCTTGGTGGCCTTCTTGGCGGGTGCTTTCTTGGCCGGCACACTCTTCGCGGCCTTCTTCACCGTTGCCTTCTTGGCGACCTTCTTCGCGGGGGCCTTCTTCGCGGGGGCCTTCTTCGCCGGAGCCTTCTTAGCCGGAGCCTTCTTAGTTGGGGCTTTCTTTGCGGGCGCCACTTTGGCCGGAGCCTTTTTTACGGGCGCTTTCTTCGACGAAGACGCCTTCTTGACCGGTTTCTTGGGCGGGGCCTCGGGTGCAGGCGCCGCAACCGCGACGGGCTCGGCTACCGGCTCGGGAATCACAGCAGGCGCCGGGGCGACCGCTGCCGGGGGGGGCGGGGGAGGAGCGATTGTCTCTTCGTCTTCCTCGTCGTCCTCATCCTCTTCGTCTTCCTCGTAGTCGTCGAGCTTGGAATCCATCTCCGAGTGCTCTTCGTCCTCGTAGTCGTGGAAGTCTTCCATCTCTTCTTCGTCCTTCAGAGCGATGAACGGGCTATTAGACATTAGGCAAGCCTCCTGTGGCAAGGCGCAATCAGAGAATAGAATACCTTTTTTTGCGGTGGAGGCAATAGAGAAATGAAATTACTGCTCCCGGCGGTGCGCCGGGTGATGCCGGAGTCGGACTAATTGGTGACGTTGCGGGCGACCGTGACCGGGGCCTTGGCCGCTGCATGCGCCGATGTGCGAGACGGTGTGCGGGTTGCCGGGCGTGCCGATGCGGTGGTCGTCACCTTACCCGGAGTGGCCGGTTTGCGCCGGGTGGATGCCGTCTTCTGCGCCGAGGAGGACCTCCGGGCACCGGTGGTAGTCTTCCGTACCGGGGCTTCCAGTCGCAACGCTGCCGGTATCAGCAGCCGGTCGCCTTCCCGCGCATCCGCCGTCTCCAGATGATTTGTCGCCACAATTGCGGAAGGCGCCACGCCATAACGCTTGGCAATGGCCGCCAGCGTCTCTCCAGAGCCCACGGCGTGCATGCGCCAGGCATCCTGGTGGTTGCTGGGGATCATCTGCATCGCGGCCACCAGCGGGCTTCCATTGCCCTTGGGGACGTGCAGCGGATAGCTTTCCGGTAGCAGGCCGCGCAGGCTCGCCGGGTTCATTGCCGCCAGTTCCGGCAGGGGCAAATCCAGAATATCCGCGACCAGGGTGAGGCTGGTCGGTCCCACCGTCTCCACCGTGTCGTAGGTCAGGGGCGGATCGAGCGTGAAGCCTTCGATGCCGTACTCCGCTGCATTCTTCTCCATGATGGTCATGGCCAGAATGATCGGCACGTAATTGGTGGTCTCGGCCGGCAGAACACCGCGCGCCCGCAGTTCCCAGAAATCCGCGTAGCCGGTGCGCTCTACTGCCTTTTCCACCGTCACCGGACCGCAATTGTAGGCTGCGATCGCCAGATACCAGTCGCCGAATTCGTGATAGAGGTCGCGCAGATGGCGCGCTGCCGCCCGCGTGGCCTTTTCCGGATCCATGCGGTCGTCCGTAAAGCGTGTCTGCTTCAAGCCGTATTCGTTGCCGCGCCAGGTGAGGAATTGCCACATGCCGCCCGCCGCCGCCCGCGAAACCGCGCGCGGAATAAATCCGGATTCCGCCTGTGCCAGGTGGATCAACTCCTGCGGCACGCCCTCTTCGTCCAGAATGCGCTGAATCATCGGGCGGTAGCGCCCGGAACGCTGCAGACCGGAGAGCAGGGTGCGGTGTCCGCGATTGGAGAAATAATTGATGTACCCGAGGACGGCATCGTTCACCGAAAGCGGCAATTGCGACGTGGTGGCCGCCACCTGTTCCCGAACCTTGTCCTTCAGTTTGGGGTCCACCGGGAACGTCATCTGCAGAATATCTTCCAGCGGAGCCTTTTCGAATTTGCCCTGCTCCACCACCGCCGCCGCGCCTAGGTCCGCCAGATCGTAGCGGTGGATGTTATCCACCATTTCGTCCAACTGGCGCTCGAACTCCTGGCGATTGACTACTTCCTGTTCGCTTGCTTCCAGCATCAGATCGATCGCACGGTCGAATTCGCGCCGCGCATTCGCAAGATCCTGGGACTGGTAGTAGCGCTTGCCCGCCAGGAACCGGCGCTGCGCGGTCTGCACGGTGGCATCCGCCTGCGTGCGCCGCTGCAAAATCTGAGGATTGTTGAGGATGACGGAAGGGATATCCGCGCCGAGGAAGAGGTTGGATTGCGGAGCGGGAGGGTCGGCCAGTTCCACTGCGGGCGTGCCTTTCGGCGCGGGAGGCAGGAACGACATTTGGAACTTCGACTGCTGTATGGATCCGCAGGCGGAGGTAACAATTGCCGCGGTAACTAAAATAAAAGAGCGGAAAGTCAGGGTTCGAACGTGCATCCAACCGCCTCGAACTATGAAAATAAAGTACTTCTGCGGGCTGTCACCCGGGATTTACCTTAAAAGACTACACTACTGCGCCCGGTCAACGCAACCACCGCAGGAAGTGGCGGCCCCGTGCAATGTGTCACTTCTGCACAGGGCCGTCCGATTATTCCTCTTCTTCTTCTTCACCCGTCTTCGCAGCCTTGGCGGCCGCGATGATCTTGTCCGCCTGTAACTGCGGGACGTAATCGTAGTGATCGAACTCCATCGTGAAACTGGCCCGGCCCTGGGTCATGGCGGTCAGATCGCTCTGGTAGTTCAGCATTTCCGACATCGGCACCTGGGCGCGAATGAACTGCGTCGCTCCCCGTGTGTCCATGCCGGCAATTCTGCCGCGGCGGCCGTTCAGGTCGCCCATCAGGTCGCCCGCGTACTCTACGGGGGCCTGAATCTCCGCGTTCATGACGGGCTCCAGGAGCGCCGGCTTGGCCTGCAGCATGGCGGCTTTGAACGCCTTGCGCGCGGCCAGTTTGAACGCCAGTTCGCTCGAATCCACGTCATGGTAGGAGCCGTCGTAGACAGTGACTTTGAAATCCACCATGGGGAATCCGGCCAGGTAGCCGTTTGCCGCCGCGTCGACGATGCCCTTCTCCACGGCCGGAATGAAGTTCCGCGGGATCGCCCCGCCGAACACTTCGTTCGCGAATTCGAACTTGCTGCCGCGCGGCAGTGGATCCAGCTTGATCCAGCAATCGCCAAACTGGCCGTGTCCGCCGGTCTGCTTCTTGTGGCGGCCTTGCGCGTCGGCATGTCCGCGGATCGTCTCCCGGTACGGGATCTTCGGCGCTTTCAGTGTGACATCCACTCCGTAGCGCTTCTTGAGGCGGCTGACCACGATTTCCACGTGCTGCTGTCCGCTGCCCGCCAGCAGGAATTCGCGGGTCTGCGGATCGCGGTAGAAGCGCAGCGATTGATCTTCTTCCAGCATGCGGTGCACGGCGTTGCCCATGCGGTCTTCATCGTTGCGCGACTTGGCTTCGATCGCGAAGGCGATGGAGGGCTCGGGGAACTTCACCGGCGGGTAGGTGATGTGCAGACCCTTTTCGGCCAGCGTGTCGCCCGTCAGCGTATCCTTCAACTTGGCTACCGCGCCGATATCGCCCGCGTGCAGTTCCGTGACCGGCACCAGGGTCTTGCCGTTGGGACTGCTCAAGTGCGCCAGGCGCTCCGGCACTTGCTTGTTCTCGTTCAGCAGGGTCACGTCGTTCTTGACGATGCCCGTATCCACGCGGAAGAACGTGATCCGGCCCGCGAAGGGGTCTGCCGTGGTCTTGAACACATACGCGGAAGGCAGATCGCTCTCGGCGACCTTGCGGTGCGCTTCCGTGCCGTTGACGAAGGCGGTGATTTCGCCGCGCTCGGTCGGGTTCGGCATATCTTCCACAATCAGATTCATGATCAGGTCGCTGCCGATGTTGTGGTACGCCGAGGCGCACATCACCGGGAAAATGCGCATCTCGCGAACGCCGGTGCGCATGCCATCCAGGATGTGATCCACGGGCAGCGTGCCCTTCTCGAAAAACTCTTCCATGTAGGCGTCGTTGCCTTCCGCCACCATCTCTACCAGCGCTTCGTGCGCTACCTGCGCCGCTTCGGCGTAGGCTGCGGGAATCTCGCCTTCCGTACCCTTGCCATCTCCATCCGGCGTATAGGTGAAGGCCACCATGCGGATGAGGTCGATGATGCCGTTAAAATCGCGCTCGCTGCCGATCGGCAGTTGAATCGGTACCGCAATTCTTCCGAACCGCTCCTGTATGCTGACCAGCGCGCGCTCGAAATCGGCGCGTTCGCGGTCCAGCTTATTCACCACAATCGCTCGCGGCAGTTTAAACTCTTCCGCGAACCCCCACACCTTCTCTGTCTGAACTTCAACTCCGGCTACGCCGTCCACCACTACCACGGCGGCATCGGCGGCCACCAGTGAGCCACGCGCATCGTTGATGAAGATGTTGTAGCCCGGCGTGTCCAGAAAATTCAGTTTCGTCTTCTTCCATTCGGCCACGGCGATCGCGGTGGAGATCGTAATCTTGCGCTGAATCTCCTCCTCGTCGTAATCGGTAATTGTGTTGCCCTCATCGACACGGAGGAGGCGGTTCGTAGCTCCGGCGGTGAAGAGCAATCCGGCAGTGAGCGTAGTCTTTCCGGAATCGCCGTGGCCCACTACACCGACGTTCCGAATGTCCTTGCTTTCGTAGACTTTCACGGAATTGCCCCCTTATGAAAACGGAATAGTAACACGCAGTTCACTTGTAGGACAGGCCTCCCGGCCGGTCCCGGCTACTTTGTTTTTCTTTTCTCGGGACGGGCCGGGAGGCCTGTCCTACTTCTTGCGGAAAACCGCTCCCCGGCAGGACGGACAGAAATCCGCGGTCTTTACATCCAGCCATTCCGCCGCATGGCTGCTGGTCATGACGCAGCGCCAGTCCGCGCAGTGGCGCAGGCCGAAAGTATGGCCCAGTTCATGCACGGCCTCCTTGAGCAGGCGGTCGCGCAACACGAAATCGTCATGCGGCAGGCCGTACATCTCCTGCCGCAGGCGGGCCGTGCTCACCACGGCGCAATTGCCCTCCAACTGCGCCTCGCCGAAGACGAAGGTCAGCACCGGAACATAGAGATCGCAGGAAGTCACACCCAGAATGCGCGAACCGGGTGCGGCCACAGACTCCAGTCGCTGCAGGATCGCCGTGGAATAGAATTGACGGCGTGCCGGCTCTTCAGAGAAGCTGATGTCAAACGGCGCGGGGCGAATACTGCAGGGCGTTCGGAAGCGTAATGCCAGCGAATTCGCCAGTTCCTCCAGCGCCTCCAGCGCTGGAGCCCCGTGCGCCGCGTCCCCATTGGAGAGCGGGACCAGGTCGATCGGTTTCACCTCAGACCGTAGCGCCGCAGCTTGTTGTACAGGGTAGTGCGGTCAATATTGAGAATGCGCGCCGCGCGCGACAGGTTGTGATCGGTCTCGCGCACGATTCGCTCGATGTGCAAGCGTTCCACATCATCCAGGGTCTTGCCACCCTTGATCTCATCGGATTGGAACTGGAAGGAGAAATCCGCGACGCGAATTTCCGGGCCCCGTTCCACCACCAGCGCGCGCTCCACCGCATTTTCCAGCTCGCGGACATTGCCTGGCCAATCGTGGTTCATCAGCAGTTCCAGGGCTTCGGGAGCGAGTTGCGGCACCGGGCGGCTAGTGGACATGCAGAACTTGTTGAGGAAGTGATTCACCAGCAGCGGGATGTCTTCCCGGCGGTCGCGCAGCGGGGGCAGTTCGATGCAGAAGACGTGCAGGCGGTAGAAGAGATCGGGCCGGAATGCGCCCTCTTTCACCAGATTCTCCAGGCTCTTGTTGGTGGCGGCGATGGCGCGGAAATCCACGTGGAGTTGCTGGTTTCCGCCGACCCGCACGATCTCCTTCTCCTGCAGCACGCGCAGCAGGTCCGTCTGGGTCTTCAGGCTGATGTCGCTGATCTCGTCCAGGAAGACGGTGCCGCCATCGGCCATTTCGAACTTGCCCTTCTTGCGGTATTGCGCGCCCGTGAAGGCGCCTTTTTCGTGGCCGAAGAGTTCGCTTTCGAGCAGCGTTTCCGTCAGCGCTCCGCAATGGATCGTGACCATCGGCATATAGCGCCGCGGTCCGGAGTTGTGGATTGCACGGGCCACCACTTCTTTACCCGTGCCGCTTTCCCCGGTGATGAGCACCGTGGCTTCGGTGGGGGCCACCATTTCGATCAGTTCCGCCACCTTGCGCATGGCCGGGCTCTTGCCGATCAGGGAACTGCCCGGGATGGATTCCTCCAGGTCCTCCCGCAACCGCGCCACTTCCGTGCGGGCGCGCTTGTGCTCCAGCGCGTTGGCCACCAGGTGGGAGAGTTCGTCCGGGTCCACCGGCTTGGTGATGTAATCGTAAGCGCCGCGCTTGAGAGCCTGCACCGCGGTATCCACGGAGCCGTAGCCCGTCATGATGATCACGCTCAGATCGGGATCGGCTTCCTTCAAACGCGCCTGTAACTCGATGCCATCCATGCCCGGCATCTTGATATCGAGCAGCGCCAGGTCGAAACTGGACTGGGCGATGACTTCCAACGCCTCCCGGCCACTGCCCACGGGGCGTGCCGTAAACCCTTCGCTGGTGAACCATTTCCCCAGCGAATCGCGCACTACCAGTTCGTCGTCGACGATCAGGATTCTGCCTTTGGTTTTCACCAGTGTTTCAGACTCCGCCAAGCTTGCCATGCTGCCTCCTTAATGCTTTACGGCCCCTGCCGGTACTACTACCGCCGGTAGGGTCACTCTAAATTCTGTGCCCTCTCCCGCGGCCGAACTCACGGTGATTTCTCCCCCGTGCTGTTCCACGATGCTCTTCGCTACCGCCAATCCGAGGCCGGTCCGAAGTTGGTCTTCCTTGGTTGTAAAAAACGGATCGAAAATATGCGGCAGTACCTCTGCCGGAATGCCGCTGCCGTTATCCTTCACCACGACGGTTTCCTGATCCAGCGCCGAATCCAGTTCGGTTGAGACCTCGATCACGCCTCCTTTGGGCATGGCCTCCGAGGCATTCACGATCAGCACCAGCACCACCTGCTGAATCTGGTTGGCGTCGCATTCCACCGGCGGCAGGTCTGCGCCCAACTTCTCGCGCAGTTCGATGTTCTGCATCTCCAGCTTGTGCCGCACCAGCACGAAGGCGCGCTGCACGATGGTATTGAAATCGTTGGGTTCACGGTGGCTCGGCGCCTGGCGGGAGAAGGTCAGTAGATTGCGTACCAGATCGCCACAGCGTTTGCTCTCGCGTTCGATGGTCTGCAACTGTTCCACCAGGCTTTCGCGGCCTTCGAATTCGTGCTTGCCCAGTTCCCGCGCCACCAGCCGGGCGTAGGTCAGGATGCCGAAGAGCGGATTGTTGATTTCATGCGCCACCGTTGCCGCCAGTTTGCCGATGGAGGCCATCTTCTCCGTACCCAGCAGGCTGCGGTGCACGCGCTCCAATTCGGCGGTTTTGCGGCGGATGCGCTCCTCGATTTCCGCCTGCGTGTTGGCCAGTTCGCTGGTCATGCGGTTGAAGGAGCGCGCCAGGTCGCCCAGTTCGTCTGCCGAGCCTTCGGGCAGGCGGTATTCCATGTCGCCGTCGGCCACACGGTGGGTGCCATCGATCAGTGTTTTCACGGGGCGGTAGACCACGATCCAGATGAACGCTACTGCGAGCGCGGAACCCAGCACGATTGCGCCGAGCAGGAAGTAGGCGAGGTTGGCCTGATGCTGGGCGATCTGCTCGTCCACTGCATCCAGGGAGAGGTTGACATCGATCACGCCTAGCACCTGCTGCCCGGGCGGGTGCACGTGGCAGGCGGCGTTGGAGCACTCGGGCGCGTTATCCACCGGTTGAATCACCGCCAGCACGCTCTTGCCGTGTTTATCGATGAAGCGGCGTGCGCGATCTTTCCGGTTCAGCTTGGTGAGGGGGGCCGATTGCTGGTGGCAGCCGTAGCAGGCCTCGGCGTTCTTGTCCACCACGGTGTTGATTTCGGCGGCTTCGGTGGAGAGGGTAATGCGGCCTTCTTTGTTGAAGAGACGGATGCGGCGAATGCCCGTCTCGCTGCCGATTGCACCGATGATGCTGTGCAGCGCGTCACGATCGTTGTGCAGCATTTCATCGTGGGTGCTGCGTTGGATTACGCCCGCGGTGCGGTAGGCGGACTGCTTAATCAGTTCCTCGGAGTGGCTGCGCTCCATCCGTAGGTTCAGGTAGCCGAACGAGGCGAAGAACACCGCAGTGCTGGCGATCACGCAGATCGCAAGCTTGGCGGCCAGCCCCACGCGGATCTCGCTGAACAATGGCATTAGACGGCGACTGAGTCTCCCTCCGTTTCTTCCTGCTCCTCCAGCACCGTTTCTTCTCCGTGTGCTTCAAAAACAGGGAAGTTTTGTGCCACAAAATGGAAGACGGCGAAGCCAACCGCCACAATCGAGAGGGTGACCGCCAGTTCGCTCCACTTCGGTATGTAGTGCGTGCCGCTGCCCGCTTCCATCCCCGTGATGCCCACGTTCATGCGGTTCGTCATGATTCCGAAAACCACCATCACCGCGCAGGCATACAGCGCCCCGGGACTCAGGCGCACCTTAGCCTGGTACAGCAGCACCGTCGGCACCACCATCAGGGCGATTTCCAGGCCAAACAGCCAGGTCTCGGTGCGGTTGAGCGTCAGCAGGTTGAAGACGTGGCGGTGGCTCATATCGAGCCAGCGGATCCACAGGTACACGCTCATCACTACGGCCAGCACCCGGCCCAGGCTTGCCAGCAGCGGCAACTCCAGTGCCCGGCCGAAGGCGCGACTGCTGTGCCAGGATTCGAAAATCGTCATCGCGAGGCCCACCGCAATCGCCGATACCCAGAAGAGCAGCGGGAGGATCGGCGTGTACCACAGCGGATAGAGTTTCTCCGGCACGATCAGAAAGAGCGATCCCAGCGAGCTTTGGTGCAAGGTGGAAAGCAGCACGCCCAGGATCATCAGGGGAACCGAGATCTTGTGAATCCACTCCAGCGGTTTGTGCCAGCCGAATTGCTCGAACACCATGGGCAGGAACTCGAGGAAGAGGACGGTGGTGTAAAGCGTCACGCACCAGCCCACTTCGAACATCACGGAGTGCGGGTTCCACATCACCAGGGGATGCCACACACGATACGGGCGCCCCAAATCGAACATCAAACCCACCACCACCAGCAGATAGCCTAAGAACGCGGTCAGGATGGCAGGGCGTAACACCGGCTTATATTGCTCGATATTGAAAATGTGGACCATCGCCACCAGCGTGAAGCCGCCGGCTGCCAGGGCCACGCCGCACATCACATCGAAGCCAACCCAGATTCCCCAGGGGAACTGATCGCTCAGGTTGGTGGAGCCGCCCAACCCATACATCAACCGCAAATATGTCGCGTAAAGCCCGCTTAATAGGATCGCGGCGAAAATAGTGCGCCAGACAGTGATCTTCGGGAGTCCCCACTTCATTTCCGCCGGCCCTCCTTTTTGGCGACTTCCGCCCGGCGGTTGGTAATCCACCAGATTCCGCCCAATAACACCGTGCCCGTGGAAACAACGTCCGGCACCAGTTCCAGCACCCGCCAGGTGGTTTCCGGCAATGCTTCCATCGGCACATTCGTACGCAGGCCGATCTGTTCGAACGGCACCGCGGAAAGGTACAGCACTGACGTCCCGCCAACCTCGGCGAGCCCGTAAATGCGGTCGTAGTATTTGCCGGGTTCCTTGGCAATCCGGCTGCGTGCCTCGGCCACCAGGGAATCCCTGTCGCCGTTGATGGTGGCGCCTACCGGGCAGGCATCGGCGCAGGCCGTCTGCTTGCCGTGGTGCTGCCGCTCGGAGCACATATCGCACTTGCGCACCAGAGGCAGGCGTTTCTCCCACTCGTATGTCGGCACCTGGAAAGGACAGGCTTGCATACAGTAGCGGCAACCCATACACTTCTCACCATCGTAGGTGACTGGTCCCAACGCGGTCTTCTGCAACGCACCCACGGGACAAACCGAAACGCATGCCGGTTGTAGGCAATTCATACACAGCCGGCGCGAGAAACGCTCTCCGTGGGTTTCCACGGCCGTCAGCTTATGCGCGGAGATCTTCTCCTCCGACGCAATCTTGTCGTTGTACGGCAGCCCCCAACGCTCGGCGCAGCCGCTTTCGCAAGCTTTGCAACCGATGCAAAGGGTACTGTCGTACAGGATCGCTTTTGGCATTTACAGACCCTCAAATCCTTTTTAGCAGAAATCACGTCCGCCGTGTAGGAAATACTTACAGCGGGCTACATCGTCAGGAAGAACTCTGCCGTCACGGCATGCCAGTTGGACTCGGGCACGGAGGCGAGCAGATCTTCGGCAGGGCGTCCGCCATCGGCGGCTACGGCGCCTGCGAACTGGGGCTGCATCGCATAGAGGCGGTCTACGCTTTCGCGCATCCACTCGCGCACCAGGCCGGTGGGGATCAGGTTGCGGCTAGTGGCTTCCTCATCGGGAACATGCACCGCGACCAGCCAGCCCTTGCCGTACGGGTCCGAACGCAGGGTGGAGGGGTTTGCCAGCACTTCCGCGTTGACTTCCATCACTTCGCCTTCGGTGGGGGAGACCATCTCCGTCTTTTCGCCGTTGCGGTAGAAAGAGAGGATTCTCTGTCCCTGACGGATCCACTGTCCTTTGCGCGGAAGTTCGATCTTCTCGACCTTGCCTGCCAGCGCTGCTGCAAACTCATCCGCACCCACGCGCACGACGTTCTTACGTTCCTGCACCAGCCAGCTATGGCCTGCGTGATAAGAGAGGTGCTCCGGGACATGGAAACCGCTCACATACTCTCTGCTCATCTGTACTAGCCCGTTAACAGGGGCCATCTCCTGCGATTCCTGCGAAATCGCCACGGTCGCCTTGCGGCGGTTCATTGCGTAATCCAATACGATGAAAACCAAGAATGTTCCAAGAACCAGAATGACTGTCATATGCTGCCTTCCTTTCCTCGATCTGTATATATGCACGGGGATGGCCAAAAAGCGGTGAATTTTACCTTTTTATCTGTTGTGAAATCAGGCACTTGGAGGTGGGAGATTTTCGGCCCGTTGGAGGCTGTGGAGGTTCTCAACAGGCACACTGTCGAGATTTGCAATGAACGGCTATGCAATCAACAGCTTAGGCCTGCTGTTGGTGATTGCGACAGGGGTGTTGTGGAATTCTACGACTTTAGCGCGCCCAGCCGCACCAGCTCTTTCCGCAGCGGACCCACGCTCTTCGCATAGATCATCTTATATGCCTGGCAGAAGTAGTCCAGATCCTCGAACTTGCCCTTCTGCCCGTGGCGGAGCTTGGGACATCCCCCGTGGCAGATCGACTGATACTCGCAGGCGGCGCACTCGGGGTGGGCGATCGTCTTCTTCGCGGCAAAAGAGTACCGCCGCTGACGCCGCGCAATCTCGCCCCACGAATCCGCATTCACGTTGCCCAGCTTCCAGTCGCTCTCCACGAAGAAATCGCACGGGTAGACGTCGCCGTTGTACTCCACCACCACGTAGCTGTCGCAGGTCTCGTGCATGGTGCAGTTGCCGGGTTTCTGTCCGGCGAGCGCCTCGGCGATGTTGTCGAAGATGCGGACCCGCACCTTGCGGCGCTCCGGCCACCAGACTTCGAACAGCTCACAGAGGAAGTGGCCGTACTGTTGCGGGGAGATGGTGGAGGGGTGGGGCGTGCCATCGGGCAGAAATTCCGCTAAAGGGATGAACTGCAGGTTGTCGATCCCCAGTCCTCGATAAAACCTGTACAGTTCGCGCGGCCTGGCGATGTTGGCCTGGCTGAGCACGCAGAGCACGTTGAACTCGACCTTTTCCTTCTTCAGCAACTCGACGCTCTGGACAACCCGCTTCCAGGTGCCGCGCTTGTCCTTATTAAACCGGTAGAGGTCGTTCATCTCCTCCGTGCCGTCCAGCGAGACGCCGAGCAACCACTGATACTCGCGGAACAGGTCGCACCAGTTCTTGTCCAGGAGCATGGCGTTGGTCTGCAGCGCGTTGCTTACGGATTGGCCATTGCGCCCGTATTCCTGCTGCAGGCGGACCAGCTTTTCGAAGAACGGGAGCCCTGCCAGCGTCGGCTCGCCCCCCTGAAACGCGAAGGTGCTGTTCGGGTAGGAGTAGAACAGGTACGTGTCCACCAGCCGCTCCAGCGTCTCCACCGTCATCCGCCGCCCCGGCAGCGAGCTGTACGGGTCCGCCTCGCGATCCAGATAGAAACAGTACTCGCAATCCAGATTGCAGACTGCTGATGCCGGCTTGATGAGCAGGCTGGTAATTCGCGGCGCCTGAGCGCTCTCGATCAATCCCTCGCCGAAGATCGGCAGTTGCCCGGTTACCATCGTTTGGTCTCTTCCGTCCACTTTTCCAACATCGTCGTCATCTCGTCGAAGATCTCCGGGAAACGGTGGCGGAGGTTGACGCTCTCGCCGGGATCGTCCTGCAGGTTGCTGAGGAACATGGCGTCGTCGCCGGTGAGGGCCTTGTTGCCGTCGGGGGTGCCGTCGAAGACCTTGCCGCCTTTTACGAGCTTCCACGGGCCGCGGCGCATCGCCACCTGTCCGCCGGAGATCCAGTAGAGTGCTTCGTGGCGGGAACGGGCGCCTTCGAGCGCGAGGGGCAGCGCGTTGTAGCCATCCAGGGTGCGGTCGCCAGGCGGAGAGATGCCGGCCGCCTGGGCGATGGTCGGGAGCAGGTCCAGGTGGCTGCCCACTTCCCGGATCACCTTGCCGGAGGGGAGCATGCCGGGCCAGTTGGCAATCATCGGGACGTGCATGCCGCCATCGAAGGCACTGAACTTGTTGCCGCGGAAGGGGGAGTTGTTGCCCGCCGTGGCCGGCTTGCCGTCGAGCCCTGCGCGGGCTTCGCGGGTGGCGCCGTTATCGGCGGTAAAAATGACAAGGGTGTTCTCTTCCAGGCGCAGTTCGCGCAGCGTGCGCAGAATCTGGCCCACGCCGTCGTCCATCGCCGCGATCATGGCGGCGTAGGTGCGGCGCTCCTGAGGCAGGGAGCGGAAGCGGTCCAGGTATTTGGCCGGCGCGTGCATGGGGTAGTGTGGCGCGTTGAAGGGGACGTAGGCAAAGAACGGCCCGCCGCGCGAATCGCGGATGAACTGCGAGGCCTCATTCGCGAACAAATCGGTGGAATACTGTCCGTCGGCGAAGACCTCGGCGCGGTCGCGCCACAGGTCGTGATAATTCACCGTGCGCGGTTCGCCCCAGTAGAAGCGATGCGAGAAGTAGTCGATGCAGCCGGAGTGGAAGCCGAAGAAGCGGTCGAAACCGTGCGCGTTGGGGCACGTTTCCGGGGTGGAGCCCAGATGCCACTTGCCGAAGAGTCCGGTGGCGTAGCCCGCGGGCTTGAGCATGCTGGCGATGGTCAGTTCCGAAGGGCGCAGCGGCGGGCCATTATCCGGCACACCCACGCGCACGGGGTGACGCCCGGTCAGCAGCCCGGCGCGCGAAGGCGCGCAGACGGGCGCGGCGGCGTACCAGTTGGTGAAGCGGGTGCCGCCCGCGGCCAGAGCGTCCAAGTTCGGGGTCAGCAGGTCCGCGGCGCCCCAGGCGCCGACATCGTGCGT
>CAIRBY010000631.1 GCA_903876865.1 uncultured Acidobacteriia bacterium | reverse complement strand
GCCCGTGCTATCCAGGAAGTCCAGCGTGACTTCGCCCTGCGGACGGCTCTTGAGGAAGAAGTTGACGACTGCGCCGCCGGCCGGATTCTCGCCGATGGCAGCCCCGCCGCCACGTCCGCCGCCGCCGCGTCCACCGCCGCCGAAGCGGTAGGTGTCCTTCGGCTGGAAGAGTTTCGCATCTTCGGTACTGGCGAAGCTGCTGAGCTGATAGAGCTGCGGTACATCGTCCAGAACCCAGAAGGCGCGGCCTTCGGTGCCGATGACCATCTCCTTCTCGCGCTTGTGGAACTGAATGTCGGTAATCGGCGTAACCGGCAGGTTCTGCTGGAACGAGCGCCAGTTGGCGCCATCGTCAAAGGAAATGTAGAGGCCGGTTTCGGTACCCGCCACCAGCAGGCCCTTGCGATTCGGATCTTCGCGTACCACGCGCGTGAAGGCCGTGGCCGGGATTCCGTTGACGATCTGCTTCCAGGTCTTGCCGTAGTCGGTGGTCTTGTACAGGTAGGGACGGAAATCGTCCATCTGATAGTTGGTGGCGGCCACGTAGGCCGTGCCCGCATCGAACGGCGAAGCGTCGATCGAGTTGATGCGGATCCACTCCGGCATGCCGGGAGGCGTGACCTTCTCCCAGTTCTTGCCGCCGTCGCGGGTGACGTGCACCAGACCATCGTCGGAACCGGTCCAGATGACGCCCTTCGTCACCGGCGATTCGATGATGGTGAAGATGGTGCAATAGTATTCCACGCTGGTGTTGTCCTGCGTGATCGGTCCGCCGGAGGTGCCCATCTTGGATTTGTCGTTGCGCGTCAGATCGGGGCTGATGACTTCCCAGTTCTGCCCTTCGTTGGTGGTGCGCATGAGCACGTTGGAGCCGATGTAGAGCACCTTGGGATCGTGCGGCGAGAAGATGATGGGGAAGCTCCACTGGAAGCGGTACTTCATGGCTTCCACGCCATAGCCCATGGTGTTGTCCGGCCAGGCGTTGATGTTGCGGCTCTGTCCGGTGCGCTTGTCCTGACGCGTCAGCAGGCCATCGTAGGAGCCGGCGTAGACGATCTGCGAGTTGCGCGGGTCGGGCGCGATCCAGCCGCTCTCGCCACCGCCCACGTCGTACCAATCGGTTGCCGTGATGCCCATGCCGGGCGTGCGGCTGGCGATGCGCACGGTGCTGTTGTCCTGCTGTGCGCCATAGATGTTGTAGGGGAAGTCCTGATCGAGCGCCACGCGGTAGAACTGCGCGGTGGGCTGATTATCGACGGTGCTCCAGGTGCGTCCGCCATCGCGGGTGACGGTGGCGCCGCCATCGTTGCTCTCGATGAAGTGGTTGGGATCGTTCGGATTGATCCAGAGCCCGTGATTGTCGCCGTGCGGGGGACGCAGCGAGGTGAAGGTGCGTCCGCCGTCCATCGAGCGGTGGATGCCCACGTTCAGGGCATAGATCATGTCGGGGTTCTTGGGGTCGGCAAAGATGTGGGCGTAATACCAGGCGCGCTGCTTGAGTTCGTTCGAATCGCTCACCTTGGCCCACATGCGGCCGCCGTTTTCGGAGCGGAAGAGGCCGCCGTCAGCGGCTTCCACCAGCGCCCAGACGCGTTCCGGATT
>CAIRBY010000630.1 GCA_903876865.1 uncultured Acidobacteriia bacterium | reverse complement strand
TACTCGTGGCCGTACCAGCCGGCATCGTATTCGATGTACTGAAGGCCGTTGCGCACCGCGAAGTCCACGGCCTCGCGCCCGCCTCGCGTCGAAAGCGTCACCTCGCGCAGCACCTTGCCGGGGCGGATCCAGTTCGTGGTCTCGACGCGCGAGGCCGGGCTCAGATTTTGCAGCAGGTAATTGTGTTCGAGCAGTTCTCCGGGCTCCGCCCCCAGCAGGATCACGCGCCAGGGGCTCACGAACGGCGCGCGCACCTGTGCCGGACCCATCAACTTCGCGCCGAGCGAGTGGTGCTCCGCGCGCAGAGAGGTCAGGAACATCGCGGGGTAAGCCTGCACGCCCGCCTCGGCGATGGCGGCCCACAAGCCGCCGGCGAGTTCTACCAGGAATGGCCGCTGGCTTGCGCCCGTCAGTTGCTCGATCGCGACGCGGTGGTAGACTCCCTGCGCGGTCGGCGTCTCCCATCCGAAGGCGCCCTTCGCCAGGCGGAACTCCGTGGTCTCGTCGCCGACCACGAACGCGGAGAGGCCCGCCTGTTCGGGGACGCGGTAGCGGAAGGCCGCGCCTTCGTCATAGGCGCGGAACTCCACCATCAGCGTGCGCCGCGGCGGGATCTCTTCCTGGAATTCAATCTCCAGCGCGTTGTAGCGGTCGGGGAACTCGGCGCGCTCTCCGTAGGGCGGCTTCCACGAGCCGCGCGCTTCGCTCGGGGTGGAGCGCACGATCCGCAGATTCGAATCGAGCCGCGCCGCACCTTCCAGGCCAAGGCCGAGCGCAGAGGGGCGGATCGCTTCGCGTCCCTGGAGAGCCACGGAATAGACGGCGCGCCCGCCGGCGATTTCCACGGTGATCGAAACTTTGCCGGAGGGCGAAGCGAGGTGCAGCGGTTCGGCGGCGACAGCGGCCGCGAGGCAGAGCGAAAGAAGAAGGAGTTTCATGCGATTCGCCGGATGACCCGGCACCGTTTTCAAACACTACGATAGTCGATTTCCCGTTGGCGTAGAACTTTCGGCACGGAGCGCGCAGACGCCGCGGCGCGATGATTTGCTACAATCCCGGCTAAGCGATGAAACTTCCAGCAGAGAAGCAGAGTTCCCGATTGATGCGCGCCATGTTCAGCACCGTGGCGCCCCGTTACGATTTCATTACCCGCACGTTCTCCTACGGCATGGATAAGCGCTGGAAGCGAACGGGATTGGACAAGGCCCAACTTCCCGACAGACCCGTGGTGCTGGACCTCGCGGCGGGCACCGGCGACTTCTCCCTGATGGTGAGCGCGAAATACCCCGGCGCGCGTCCCGTGGCGGTGGATATCACCGAGCGCATGCTGCAACTCGCCGGAGAGCGCGGCGTGGAGCGCAAAGTGTGCGGCGATGCCGGCAGCCTTCCCTTCCCCGACCGCATCTTCGACTGCGTCTTCGTGGGCTATGGCCTGCGGAACTTCCCCTCGCTGGGTGTGGCCGTAAGCGAAATCGAGCGTGTGACGAAACCGGGCGGCCTGTTGGTCAGCCTCGACTTTTTCCTGCCCGGCAACAAACTGCTGCGGCCCTTCTACCTCGCCTATCTCTACGCACAGGGCACCTTCTGGGGCTTGCTCCTGCACGGCCGTCCGCGCGTCTACACCTACATTCCCGATTCGCTGCGCAGCTTCGTTTCGATCGACGATTTCAGCTCCCTGCTGCAGAAGACGGGCTACAAATTGCTGGATACGCGCCGCTACATTCTGGGCGGCATCGGCCTGCACTGGGCAAAGAAAAAATAACGGGGCTCCTCACCTTATGAAAGAACGGCTGCGCGCGGGCGATTACCGCTTCATCCTCATCTGCGCGGCGCTGCTGGCCGTCACCACCTGGTTCAGCGTGCGCAATTTCCATCGCGCCTTCCCCGAGGCGTCGATCGATTTCAAAGTCAGCCGGGATGACGCACAGACGCTGGCGGCCAACTTTCTGCACGGGCAGGGCTATGCGCTGACCGGTTTCCGCCATGCGGCGCAGTTCAGCTTTGACGAACAGGCGAAGACCTTCCTGGAGCGCGAAGCCGGCCTGGAACGCGCCAATCAGTTGATGGGCACGCGCGTCCGCATCTGGCGCTGGAGCTATCGCTGGTTCAAGCCCCTCACCAGGGAAGAGTTCAACGCGGAGATCACGCCCACGGGCCAACTGGCGGGCTTCGAACACGAGATCGCCGAAGCCGAGGCGCGCGGCGCGGTCACCGTGGAACAGGCGCGCGCGATGGCGGAAGATTTCCTGGCCACGCGCATGGGCCGTGCGCCGGGGACGCTTGAGTTCGTCGAAGGCAACGATGTGGCGCGGCCGCATCGCGTGGACCGCACCTTCACCTGGAAGGAGCGCGGCTTCAGCCTGCGCGACGCCACCCTGCGCGTGGAAGTGACGCTGCTGGGCAATGAGATCGGCAGCTATCGTGAATATCTGAAAGTGCCGGAGCAGTGGAAGCGCGATTACCAGCTGTTGCGCTCCAGGAACGAAGTCGCGCAGACGGTGGATGGCGCCGTACTTGCGCTCCTGATCGTCTGCATGGTGATCGTGATCGTGATGCGCGTGCGTCACCATGACGTGCCGTGGCGCCGCGCCGCTCTGGTTGGCCTGGCCGGCATCGTGCTCGGCTTCCTCGCGCAATTGAACGAATTTCCACTGCACGAATTCGGCTACCCCACTACGGATTCGTATGAGAGCTTCGTCTCGCGCCAGATCCTGAACGCGCTGCTCGCGGCGCTGGGCGCGGGCGGCTTGCTCTTCGTCCTCACGGCAGGCGCCGAACCGCTCTACCGGGAAATGTTCGGCGAACAGATCTCGCTCGGGAATCTCTTCACCGCCGGCGGACTCGGCACCAAGCGTTTCTTCAAGGGCACGATCCTCGGCATCGCGCTCACTGGAATCTTCATCGCCTATCAGACGGCGTTTTACATCCTGGCCTCAAAGCACGGTGCATGGTCGCCCGCGGAGGTGCCCTACACGGACATGCTCAACACGAAATTCCCGTGGGCGTTCGTGCTATTCGGCGGTTTTCTGCCGGCCGTCTCCGAGGAGTTTCTCTTCCGCATGTTCGCCATTCCCTTCCTAAGGAAGGCGACGCGCAGCGTGGTGGCGGCGCTGATTCTGGCGGGCTTCATCTGGGGCTTCGGCCACGCCGGATATCCGCAACAGCCCTTTTACATTCGCGGGCTCGAAGTGGGCATTGGCGGCGTGGCGCTCGGCATCATCATGCTGCGCTTCGGCATTTTGCCCACGCTCGTCTGGCACTACTCCGTGGACGCGATGTATAGCGCCATGCTGCTGGTGCGGAGCGAGAGCCTCTACTACAAACTCAGCGGACTGGGCGCTGCCGGCATCATGCTGCTGCCGCTCGGGATCGCGCTGGTCTGCTACTGGCGTAGGGGAGGCTTCCTGCCGGATACGGGCCTGCTGAATCGCGATGAGACATCCGGCGAGGAAGCGCCCGCCCCACCCTCCGCGCCGGAAGAAGCGGCGCCACTACCCGTGGAGTATCGCCGCCTGAGTACGCGCACCCGGTGGATTGGTGTGGCGCTGCTGGTCGCGGGATTGGCCACGCTCGCCGTTCCGGTCAGCCGGTTCGCGGAATCGCCAAATTACAAACTCTCTCCGGAAGAGGCGCAGCGCGCAGCCGATTCCTTCCTGAAGGCGCAAGGCGTGAACCCGGCGGACTTCCGCCATGTCACCTACCCGAGCACGCACTGGGACGGCAGCGACCCGATGGCAGCCAAGTACTTCCTGGAGCGGTTGCCCGTCTCCGCGGTCTCCTCGCTCTTTGAGCGCTACCGCCCGATGCGGATCTTCCTCACCCGCTACTTCAAACCCCTGAACCAGGAAGAACTGACGGTGGCGGTGCACGCCGAAACGGGGAAGGTCACCGGCTTCACGCACTCGCTGCCGGAAGATCGCGCCGGCGCGGATATCAGCCCGGAGCGCGCCCGCGAGGTCGCGGCGCAGTTTGCGGCGAGCCAGGGCTGGGACACCGCCGCGATGGAGTTGAAAGACAGCGGTTCGGAGAAGAAGAAGGCACGGCGCGACCACGCCCTGCAGTGGGAGGCCCGCCCCGGCGACCCGCGCAACGTGGGCGAGACGAAATGGCGCGTCGCCGTGACCGTGGCCGGCGACCGCGTCACCGAGGGTCACGGCTTCTGGAAATTGCCCGAGGCCTACGAACGCACGCGCGGCCAGCAGAACGCGATCGCGATTGCCGTGGCCGTGGCCAAGATCGCGGCATTGGCCGGGCTCATCGTGTGGGCCATCGGCCTGCTGATCCTCGCCACCCGCCACGGCGAAGTGCGGTGGCGCGCCACGCTCCTGCTGGCACTACCCGCCACGCTGCTCTTCCCTCTGGGACCGCTGCTGAAAATGGGACTGGCGCTGAAGGACTATCGCACGGACGTGCCGCTAGAAACCTTTCAGGCGATGCAATTCGTGGTGCTGGGCATGAGCGTGCTCTTCGGCTTCCTGGTGCTGGCGGCCGCCGCCGCTCTGGTCACTACGTTCTATCCGGAAGCGTTGCCTGCGCTGCGGCGGAAGGCGCGGGGCGGTATGGCTGTGGATGCCGTCGCGGCGCTCGCGGCCGGGGCCGGCTTGAGCGCCGCGGCGCATCAGTTGCAAGGCTTGCTGCTGGAACGCTTCCACGCACAGGCGATCCTGAACGTGGGCGGCGCCGATGCAATAGCGGGTGCGCTTCCGGCGCTGGCCGCAATCGCCGGCGCGGCGCGCGGCATCCTGACGGACGCGGCGGTGGTAGGCTTGCTGGCCGTAATCCTGCACCGCATCACGAATGGATGGCTGCGAATCGCGGCCGTTGCCATCGGGTTCTGCGCCCTGTTACCCGGAGAAGTGCGCACGGCGGGCGAGTTCGCACTGCATCTGGCCATTGCGCTCCTGATGGCGGGTGCGGCCGCAGTTTTCTGCTGGGGCTTCGCGCGGCGCAACTACGTAGCCTATGCGCTCGCCCTGTGGATGGTGGCACTGCGAGGTCCCGCAGCGGCGCTGCTCGGAACTGGAAATTCCGCACTCGCCATGCAAGGCTGGATCGTGGTGGCCGCGATGGTAGCCGGCCTCCTCTGGGTGCTGGCTCCGACGATCGGCAAAGAGACGTGATTCAAGGCCGATTTGATTTGTACTTTTCAGCTCTGAATTTAGTCTAATGAAGGAGTGATCCGCGTCCTTCGCTCGCTCTGGATCTGGCTGGCCAGCGCGAGCCTGATTTTATCCTGGACCCTGCTGCTGGCAGTCGTCTGGCTGCTGGACCGCGACCCGCTGCACCGGCGCACCGGGCGCTGGTTCCGCCGCCTCGGGATCGCTCTCGCCCGCGTCAATCCCTGGCACATCCAGGTCAGCGGGACCGAACACGTAACCCCCGGGCAGCCCTACGTGATCGTGAGCAACCACCAATCCATGGCGGATATTCCGGTCCTCTCGCACCTGGGTCTCGACACCAAGTGGATGGCGAAAGCCGAGTTGTTCCGGCTGCCGGTGCTGGGTTGGATGCTGCGCATGGCGGGAGACGTTCCGGTGGATCGCGGCAACCGGCGCCAGGGCGCGATGGCGCTCAAGAGATGCGGCCAATATCTGAATCGGGGTGTCAGCGTAGTCTGTTTTCCGGAAGGCACGCGCTCGCCCGATGGGCAGTTGCTGCCGTTCGCGGAAGGCCCCTTCAATCTGGCGATCCGCGAGCACGTGCCCTTGCTGCCCCTGGTCGTAGAAGGCTCCGGCGCGGCCTTGCCGCGGGGAACGTGGATGTTCGGAGGCAGCAGCGACATCCAATTGAAAATTCTAGCCCCGGTGCCCGTGAATGGTTGGGCCGCCGGCCAGGGCGCTGAATTACGGGACGAGGTGCGGCAGAAGATCGCCGACGAGCTGGAGTGCATGAGGAAGGCGTGACCAAATGGAAAACGCATTCATTGGCAGGGAAACCGAGCCTGCCGAGGCAGACCTCGAGGCAGTGCTGGGAAGTTCCAAACGCCTCTGGGACGAACTGGTGGCCGGACAAATCGGCGAGTGGAACTCCTACTCGTTGAAGGCCGGATGGGCGCTCCGGCTGAAGCAGAAAAAACGCAACATTGTCTACCTCGGGCCGCGCCAGGGCGGCTTCGTGGCCACCTTCGTTCTGGGCGGAAAGGCCATGGGTGTCGCGCGCGAAAGCGGCTTCTCCGCGCGGGTGACGAAACTCCTCGATGAGGCGAAGAAGTATCCGGAAGGCACGGCGGTGCGCATCGAGGTGAAGAAGGCCGCGGACGTGGCGGTAGTCCGCAAGCTGATGGCGATCAAGATCGCGAATTAAGATCAGCCGAGCTTTTCGAAGAAGAAGTCGCCTTGGACCGTCAGTTCGGCGGGGCCGATCAGATAGGCATCGGTCTCGAAGCGGATCTCCAGCGTTCCGGCGGGCGTCAGCACATGGACCGGAGACTGCACCAGACCGCGGGCGATCACCATAGCGGCGGCTCCGGTCGAACCGGTACCACTCGACATCGTTTCGCCGGCGCCGCGCTCCCAGAAGCGGACGTCGATGGTGTGCGCATCCACCACCTTGACGAACGACACGTTGGTGCGATTGGGGAAGTGGGCGTGACGCTCGATCTCCGCGCCCATCGCGCGCCAGTCGAACTCGAAATCCTCCACCGGAACGGCGCATTGCGGGTTGCCGACCCAGAGCAGGGTCACGTCTCGCGCGCCGCCGCTCAGCGGCAGCGAGAAGCTTTTGGCCGTGACTTCCGGCTCGCCCATATTCATCTCGAACTCGTATTCGTGCCCGTGATGGGCCAGCAGGCGGAGCGTCTTGATGCCCGCGCCGGTGCGGATGCGGACGGTCCCTTTGGCGAGGTTGTGGTAGTTGAGGAAGGCCGCGGCGCAGCGCGTGCCGTTGCCGCTGATCTCGGCCACGCTGCCATCGGAATTGTAGAGCTGGATGGCGCCGTTGGCTTCGCTATCGAAGGGCGGATCGACGAGCATCCAGCCATCGGCGCCCACTCCGGTGTAGCGGTGGCAGATGGCGCGCGCGATGGCGGCGTGGTCGGCTTCGTGATGATCGTGGTCCGGGCGTTCGGGAACGTCTTTGCGCCACGTCAGCAGGAAATCGTTCTGCGCGCCGTGGGCCTTGGTGAAGGGAATTTTCATTGGATGTGAAAGCTTATTGGTGAATCGGTTCGACCAGCACGGCGGTGCCGTACGCCAGCACTTCAGTGACGCCCTGCATGATCTCGGTCGCATCATAGCGCGCGCCGATCACGGCATTCGCGCCGAGCGCCGCCGCGTGTTGCAACATCAGTTCGAAGGCGTCGTTGCGGGTCTGCTCGCACAGGTTGCTGAAGAGCGAGATGTTGCCCCCGATCATAGTCTGCAGCCCCGCGCCGATGGTGCCGAAGATCGAGCGGGAGCGGACCACGATGCCGCGCACCACGCCGAGATTGCGCGTGACACGGAAGCCGGGGAGTTCGAAAGCGGTCGTGACGTTGGGATGAGGTACCATGCTGACTCCTTAGCGGCGGTAGATTTCGATCACCGGCGCGTCTTTTACGATGACACTCTTCTCCAGCCCATAGTTTATCCCGAGGCGCGCGGCGCGGTTGATGGCGGTCTGCGCGGCGGCGCCGCCCATGGTCACCACCCACGGTTCGCGCAGGTAGAGTTCGGGGCGCTGCACGGCCGCATCGAAGGGCAGGCCGTTATCCGGTGTGAAGGTGTTGCGCAGCGGAATGTGGAGCGTGCGGTAGATGCCGGTGAGATCTCCGAAACCGGTGAAGATCCCGGTGCCCGGCAGGTACCGCGGCGCCAGGTACTCCGCCGCCTGACGCGTCCAGGCACGCCGGGATTCGGAGTTCACTCGGGATTCCTCCCAGGTCACCCAGTTCGAAGGCGACGGGTGCACCAGCCACGGGACGCCCGCCGCCAGCATCACCAGCAGCGCGACGATCGGTCGCGCGGCGCGCGGAACAATCGAGACAATCGCGGCCGCGCAGAGCGCCAATAGCGGCAGCACCGCGAGGCCGTAGCGGCTGTTGTAGTAAGAGAACGGGCTGAGCGTGGGGATGAAGATCGGCGTACCGGAACCATAGAGGCTCACCACATAGAAGACGCCCGGAAGCGCGAGCAGCAGCAGCGGCCAGAAAGCGCGGCGGAACAGCGCGGCCACGGCGCCCGCGAACGCGATCAAAGGCAGGCAGGGTCCGGCACAGAGTCCGGCGGCGGTGCGGTAGTAGAGCAGCGCGTCCCGCCAGTTCTGCTTGCCTGGATACGCGGCGTTGCCCTGAATGGCGCGGGCGGAATAGGGTCCGCGATAAAACGCCAGCGGGTCCAGCGTGAGCCACCAGTTGTGAAAGAACCAGAAACACGGGCCGAGCGCGGCGAGTAGAGAAAAAACCAGCACCACCGCGATCCGGTTGCGGCGCGCCGCGAACAGAAAGTAGAGCGCCAGGAACGGCAGCAGGAACCAGGCCTCGTATCGGGTGAGAGTGCCGCAGCAGGCGGCGATCCCGGCGCCGATCACACTGCCCCAACCCTGCGTATCGCGAAAGCGCACGGTGAAATAGAGCAGCGCCAGCAGGCAGGCGGAGGCGAGGCTCTCCGTCATCGGGATGGCTTGCAGGTAGAGAATGTTCGGATTGAGCGCGAACAGCGCCACCGCGGCCAGCGCGGCCGATTCGCACTCCAGAATCCGGTAGGCCGCCGAGTAGAGAAACGCGCCTCCCAGAATAAAGGCCAGCGCGGCGGGGATGGCGCCGGCCAGTCCGTTGTACCAGAGCCCATCGATGCGCACCAGGGGCAGCATCAGCCAGTGCGGCAGCGGCAGCCAGACGGTGCCCACCTGATCGTAGCCCGGGGTGCGGGAATCCACCATGCGGCGGGCGATATTCAGGTGCGCTTCGGCGTCGCCGTAATACAGCGTCCAGCCGTTGAGGGAACAGACCGTGATGGCGGTGGCGCTGAGAGCGGCCAGGGCGAGCGCGATATAGAGAGCGTTAAAACTCGGTGCAGTTTTTGAACTCTTGATAACGGGCCTCGATTTCCGCGGAGGTCAGGGTACGGAAGCGGTCCACACCGAACTTCTCGCAGCAGAAGCTGCCCATCACGGAGCCGTAGATCACAGCCTTGCGGAGTTCGGCGAAGGGGATGTCGCCGTTCTTAGGCGAAATTCCCTTGCCGGCGAGATAGCCGATGAAACCGCCGGCAAAGCAATCGCCCGCCCCGGTGGGGTCGAAGACGCTTTCCAGCAGATAGCCGGGCACCATGAAGTGCGTGTCGCGGCGGAAGAGGATGGCGCCATACTCGCCGCGCTTGATGACCAGGGTGTGCGGTCCCATCGCCATTATCTTCTCGGCGGCGCGGCGCAGGTTGTACTCGCCGGAGAGCAGGCGGGCTTCGCTATCGTTGATCAGCAGAAAATCCCACTGGCGCAGGGTTTCCAGCAGCGCCGGGCGAAAATCGTTGATCCAGTAGTTCATGGTGTCGCCGCCGGTGAGATGGACGTTGGTCATCTGGGCGCGGACACTGCGCTGGAGATCGGGCTGGATGTTGCCCAGGAACAGGTAAGGCTCGGAGCGATAGCTTTCGGGGAGCTTCGGATTGAAATCGGCGAAGACGTTGAGGTCCGTCTGCAGGGTCTCGCGGTCGTTCATGTCCGGCGAGTACTTCCCCGCCCAGAAGAAGGTCTTGCCCGGAACGCGGTCGAGACCGGCGAGATCGATATTCCGGGAGGCGAGGAATTCGACGTCTGCCTGGGCGAAATCTTCGCCGACCACGCCGACGATCTTCACGGGCGTGAAATAGGAGGCGGAAAGGGAGATGTAGGTGCAGGCTCCACCGAGCATGCGATCGACTTTTCCATGGGGCGTTTCCACGCCGTCATAAGCAACGGATCCAACCACGATTAGGGACATGTAAACCACGATTGTACCAACCGGGGAAGGAAGAACGAAGTGAACAGGCTCAGCGCAGCCGACCTCCTGTTCGGAGGTAGGGCAGGCGATTTCGCCTGCCAACTCCTCAGGCGTGTCTGGTTGGCAGGCGGAAACACCTGCCCTACTCGGGGAAGATTTCGTCGGTGAGGTCTTCGGGCGGTTTGCGATGGGAGGCCTGCCAGCCGCCGGCGGCGAAGGCAAGGGCGGCAAGGCACCAGATGACGATTGCCACGGTATCGGCGGAGTGGCGGAAAACCAGCGCGCCCAAGCACAGCAGCATCCGGATCAGCCAGGCGTAGTGGCGGGAGGCGCGGACCTCGCCGTGGCGGAGCGCGATCAACGTACGGCCGGCCATATAGGCGCAGGCGAGTCCCAAAAGCCCCAGGACCCCGCGCAGGAATTCGGTGGGAAGCATGACTGTTTACAGGTTTAACATGACTGGGGGCAAAGAAG
>CAIRBY010000629.1 GCA_903876865.1 uncultured Acidobacteriia bacterium | reverse complement strand
CTGAACTGAAGGTCGTTCAGGGCACCGTGGTTGTTTCGGATTTGGATTGGCTGTGCGACAACGCCGGATCTCCAGAGCGCCACGCGCCCGGCCGCTGTCCCAGCGGCAATCCAGCTTCCCGACCTGCTGACGGCTACGCTTACGATTTTGAAATCTTCGATTCCTGGATTGCGACCGGACCACAGAGACCAGCCGAAGATGACGGCAGCGGCCCCGAGTGCGGAGATTGTCCCGGCGAGGTTGCGCGTGCGCTCACGGTCCATTGGAATGTCTACCAGACTAGCCGATCCATTCACAGCGCAGGGGATCTCGTGGTCGTGCGGCCCTGAATGCCGGCGGATTAATCCTCGCTGAGCGTCCATGACGACACGCGGAATGGAAACCTGCCGCGGACTAGATGTAGTGCAGCAGGAGCAGTCCGCAGGTCGCCATCAGGAACGAAGAGACGATGGGGAGGCGCCAGAGCGGTTTGGCGGCGGGCTGCTGCGCGAAGCCGGGCACGTCGGGGTCCAGTGCCGGGACCGCGGGTTCTGTGGTGGGAGCGGTCTGCGCCAAGGTCGCATTCACGGGAATAGAGATGCGTTCGGCGGCTTGCAGGCAACTGTGTCCGAGCGAGACCACCAGATCGAGCACGGTGCGATCGTGTTCTTCCAGAAGGTGGCGCAGGTCGGCGAGTTGGCGATCCTTCGCCGCCAGTTCCTCGTGCAGCGTCTGCACCCGGGTCTCGAAGGCCTGTTGCGCGGCGGTGGAGGCGGCTTCGGCGGTGGCGTGCAGTTCCTCGCGGACGCTCTGCCGCAGGCGATCTTCCAGCGGTTGGAGGCGGGCGTCGATGGTTCTGGAAATTTGATCGTCCACCAGGCGTGAGAGGGTCTCGGCGAACTCTTTTTGTACCGTGATCATCTGACCGCGGAGCGTGCGCAGTTCTTCCGAAGCGCTGGTGCGCTGTTCGGCGAGCAGAGCGGAGAGTTCGGCGCGAAGGGCTTCGATGCGGGTTTCGGACGCGGTTGCTAGTGAGCGGTCATGGGCATCGCGTTCGATGCGGACGTCGGCGTTGAGCTCGGAGAGGGCGATCTGGAATTTGACTTCGAGTTCGGCGAGGCGGCGATCGATCAGCCCGCCCACTTCGCGGAAGCGTCCATCAATCAGGGAGAGGACGGCGCTGGAGTTGGCGGCGGGTTCGAGGCGGGGTTGGGGCGCCGGCTGAATCCCGGCGACGCGCGGATGAAGATCGGCAAGCGCGGGTTTGACGGCGGCGCGGCGCGCCGCGCTTTGCGTGAGATGGACACCCACGCCGAACGCCAGGCCATCGCCAAACGCGACGGCGAGGGTCCGCCAGACGGACGAATCGCGACTGCTCTGCATATAACATAATGTACCGGAAATGTTCTAGGCTGGAAAGGGCTAACAGTCGGCGAGAGAGGGGGGCCGACCGGGTATGCACTTCGAATTCAATCTGCCGCAAGGCGCCGAGGACGCGATCAAACTGGGGGTTGCCTACCTGTTCGCCTTGCCGGTGGGCTGGTACCGGGAGCAGGAGGCGCACAGCGCGGGGGTGCGCACCTTCCCCCTGGTGGCCATGGCGAGTTGCGGCTACGTGCTGTTGGGCTCGCCTTCGGCGCACATGAGCATGGAGGCGCAATCGCGCATCATTCAGGGGCTGGTGGCAGGCATCGGCTTCATTGGCGGTGGAGCGATTCTGAAATCCGAGGGCGGAAAATCAGACAATCACGTGCACGGGGTGGCGACTGCGGCGAGCATCTGGACCACCGGCGTGGTGGGCGCTTCGGTGGCGCAGAATCGCTATCTGCTGGCAGCGACACTGGCGCTGCTGAATCTGTTTACGCTGCGGGTGCTGTTGCGCGTGAAGCTCAAACTGAAAGACGACCGGCACCCCAAGCAGGACCGCGACACGGACCTATAGGCGCACACGCGGGGCTTACCCTCCGACAGCGATCTCCACCGCGTTGGATGCCCGGCCATCCACGGTGACGACGATGCTTGCCGAGCCCTGTCCGCGCAGTGCCGCGGGCAGGGCCACATTCACCTGATCGAAGCCACTGTACTGACCCTGCGGTCCGGCATAGCTTACCGGCACGGTGATTCCGCCGATACTGCAGGTCACGGCGGCGAGCGACGAAGCACCCTGAATGCCGGTGCCGTAGAGCGTGAGATAAACCGTTGATTGCCCATCCAGCGCAAGGGGAACCGGCTTGCAACTGCCGGACGCGCAATCAAACACGGGAACACTTGCGGGCGCTCCGCCCGCCGCCGGATACCTGGCAGCGGTCGCTGCGGCCACTTTCGTCCCTCCCATGGTGAAGAGTCCGGGCGCGGCAGGCGCTACCGAAATGCTCCCGCTGGCACCGGCTGTGGTGACGGTGGCGGTTCCCGGGGCGGTGCCCGCCGGGACTAGAAAGTTCACCTGGTAGGGCGAGACGTAGATGAGCGGGGCGGGACGGCTGACGCCGGCGGAATCGGTCACGTTCACGGTGGAGCCTGCGAGCGAGTTGCCCAGTTTGACGCTGGGCGTGCTCCGCGCCGCGAAGGCGAGGTTCTTGCCGTAGGCGGACGCCATGCTGTTGGGCGCCACCAGCAGTTGTCCGCCGGCGGAGTTTCCGATGCCGAGCGGGCCTCCTCCGAAGCCGACCAGTGCGGCGGTGCCTGCGGGTACGGATAGGGAATAGGCGCCTGCCGTGCCGCTCAACGACTGAACGTCCGCCGGCGACCAACTGCCATCGGCTGCGACCGCGGCTCCTCCGAGCGTGATGCCCGAAGTCGCGGTGAGCGTGGGTGCCGTGAGAGGCAGCGCCAACGCGCGTGTATAGGCGGATCCGGGAGTGATCTTCACGGACGCATCGTGGGTGGCGTCCATGTTGACCGCCACCACCAGTAGCGTGCCGTCGCCATCCAGTGCGGCGTAGGCGCGCAGGTTGATACCGCCGGCGTTGAGGTCCAGCGGGACCACGCGCCCGCGCGCCGCGGCGTGAAAAAGCAGGAGCGCATAGTAGAGCGGGCGTGCCGTGACGGCGGTGGAAGATGAGGCAATCGCGGTATAGGCGCCAGTACCGCCGCCGTGGAAGTTTACGCCGGCCGAAGCATTTCCCGCCACGGTGAACAGGTAATCGATGCCCCACAGAGCGGAGGCGAAGACGTCGCTCACGCCCGTCTGTCCGCCGTTGTAGCAGGAGTTGGTCTCGGCCATGCGCCACGGGATTTTGGAGGCGGTGGCAAGGCTCTTCAGTTGGAGTCCCAGCGATTGCGCGCCGTTGTGCGGCCCGTTTCCGAGCAGGTTGGGAATGGTGGCTGCGTTGGAAGCGGTCGCCCCGACGGTTGCGGGCGGACCCAGCGGATAATAGTGCTGCGTGAGCAGGGTGATACGCGAGCCGTACTGGTTCGCAAAGGGCGTGGTCCAAGCGGCGAAGTTCCCGGCATCGGCAGGACCGGTGAGGGTGGCGCCCGGAACGCCGGCTTGCACGACCCCGGCGTAGGCGCCCCATTCGCTCAGGAAATCGGCGATCTTGTAGGTGGAGGCACGATTGCCATTGCCCGCGAAAAGGTCCGGCTCGTTGCCGATCTCGAAGCCGTAGAGTACGTCCGCGGCGCTCTGCCGGACGTAGTCGGCTTCGGCCGCATCGGTAGTGGAACTGGCGGTGGCCAGGTTCAGCGCGAACAGGACGCGCCATCCTACCAGGCGGGCGAAATTCGAGACGCGGTCCACGTCGCTGGCCGTGAGCGAGCCGGTGGGGGTGGTAGAGGTGCGCTGTCCGCCGATCCACGCGGTGTGATCCACGGAGTTGCCGCCGAAGCGCAGCCAGCCCGGTCCGAGTTGCGAGACTAGTTGCTGGAACTGAGCGCTGCCGGACGGGAACGTGGTGGTGCTGGCGAGGGAACTAGTTTCGTAGCTGAAGCCGAGGAAGTCGGCGGGGATGGTGACGCCCGGCGATTCCGGGTGAGCGGTGATGGTCACACTGGTTTGCGCGGCGGCGATGGAGGATGCAAGGCAGAGTGTGGCAATCCGTGCCACGGCTCCGCGGGAGATGCCCATTGCCATGATTATTACACTGCGACACGGCTTCGGCCGGCCTAAATGGAAGAGAGCAGGCGTTCGTACGCGGTGGTCACGGCGTCCCAGGAGTAGTGTGCGCGGACGCGCTCCATGGCGGCGTGGCGCAGGCGGAAGCGATCGGCTTCGGGCATGGTGAGAACCTCGCGCAGTGTTTCGGCGAGCGCGGAAGGCTCGAAGGGAATACCGGTGTTGCCCGCCACTTCTGCATTCTCCGGAGTGTTGCGGTAGAGCACGAGCGCGCCGCGCCCCATGGCTTCGATCAGAGCGGGGTGCGTGCCGCCGACCTCGGTGGCGTGGATGTAGGCGAAGCAGTGCGAGCCGAGTTCGTGATAGCCCGGCCCGAAGATGCCGCCCGGCATGACGATGCGCGGGTCCATAGTGGCGCGCACGCGGCGGATATAGTCCTGAGCGTAGGGCGCATCGCCGATGAGGGCGAGCTTCATCGTGGTCTCCACCTGCTCGAAGGCTTCACGCACTTCCAGGGGGTGGTTCTCCGGTTCCATGCGGCTCACGTAGAGGAAGTAGCGCCCCGCCTCCAGGTTCAGTTGCGGCAGCACGGCGGCGGTCTCCACCTTGCCGACCGCGGCTCCATAGGGAATGAAGACGCTCTCTTTGTGCCAGCGCTCGCGATAGTATTCCTGGATCGTGAGCGCATCGGTCACTACTACGCTCGGGCAGAACTTGCTGAGCCACTCCGAGACCAGATACCACGCGCGCGCGGCGCGGTTCCACTTCTTGCGCTTGCGCTCGATGCCATCCACGTTGAGAGCCACGGGCATGCCGAACAAGCGGGGCAACGGTGTGAAGATGGCGTTGGCGCCGTTGCAATAGAGCGCGGCATCGCAGGGATGCCGCAGCAGGTGCAAGGTGGAGAAAGCGGTGTGGGCGATGGTGTCGAAGTACTTGTGGCGGATGGTGGGAAGGTATTGCAGGCGTACGCCGCGGTAGGTGGGGGCGGAGTAGTTCTGCCGGCAATAGACGGTGACTTCGTGGCCGCGAGCCACAAGCCGGGTGCACAGTTCTTCGGCAAAGGTCTCAAAGCCGCCATAGTTCGCGGGGATGCCGCGAGTGCCGAGCAGAGCGATGCGCACTTACGTTTTGGCGGTTTCGGAGCGTCCGGCGAGGACTCGTGCCATCTTCTTCGGAGCTTGCTTGCTGACGGGCTGGTATTGGAACCAGCTCGCCATATACGAATCGTCCACGCGGCGGGCGGCTTGGATGCGGCGGCGCTTGGCCAGAACGCGGGGAAGGTTGCGGGCGAGGAACCAGAAGGCGCGGAGCGAGGAGTGCTCCCACATCAGGCAGCAACTGACCACCATCAGGTCGCGTGCGGTGATGGAGAACCAGTTGCGCCAGTAGAGATCCGGGGAGATGTTCTTGATGCGCATCAGGAAGCGGTTCTTCACTGAATGCATGTTGATCTCGGGCGGGAGCGCGCGGCGATTTCCGGGCAGCACCTTGCGCACATGGTACCCGCGCGCGTAGGGTGCGTAGAGGCATTTCCAGCCCATCAACTGAGCCCGCCAGGCGACATCGGCATCTTCGCGGTAGACGAAGAAATCGGAATCGAAGAATTCGCCATCAAGCGCGATATCGTCGATCATGCTGCGGCGGTAGAGGGCAGCGGCCGCCGTGGCGCCGAAGACGTATTCATATTGCAGATAATGGCCGTTATCCACTTCCTGGCTGCCCCGGTCCAGGTGTCGCAGCATGGGGTTGAAGTAGATGCCGGTAGAATCGACCACGGGCTTTTCCGGGATTTCGAAGTGGCTGGTCATGGTGAGCAGTTTGCCGCACACCGTGCCGATCTTGGAATCGAACTGCCCGGCATCGACCAGGGACTGAATGAAGTTGGGAAGTAGCAGGACGTCGGGGTTGAGGGTCATCACCCAATCGCCGTTGGAGAGGCGGATGGCCTGGTTCTGGGCATCGGCGAACCCGATATTGTCGTCGTTGTAATAGACCTGGCAGCGATCTTCGAACTGTTCCAGGATGTCGATGGTGCCATCGTTAGAGGCGTTATCGACGACGATGATTTCCTTGAGCGGGTAGCGTTGCGCGAGCACGCTTTCGAGGCAGCGTTTGATAAACCGGCCGCTATTGTAGGTCACTATCGTGACGGATACGAGGTCGTTTTGCGCCATTGAACGAGAACCTGAAGAGCCCGGATGTATAAAGCGTATCCTCTTAGAATCCAAAAATTAGACAGCGACCAGCCAACTTGACGACCCTCCCATAAACCGCAATGGGTTTACCGCTCCGGGAGTGTGCAGCTTCTGCCAAACCGCGCAGAACCGCGCCCCCCAACACCGCCAAACACACCACTCGGGCATTAACCGGATGGAAGTGTTTGAATGTATACCGTAGAAGACTACGATACCAATAAACACGGCGGTTCTCTACTGGCAGTTGCGGGATCGAGTGGCCCCCCGTATGTTTTGCCACGGCACGGGGCATGTAATACAAACTAAACCCTCGATCTTTGATTCTGCGGCAGAAATCCACATCCTCGAACCACAGCGGAAAGAAGCTCTCATCGAGTCCGCCCAACTCCAGCCAAACGGTCCGCCGGACCATTAAAAACGCTCCTGCCGGCTGCTCTACAACCGCAGTTGCGGAGAGATCCAGGTCCAGGCAGCGGTATCGGCGGTTCACCGGGTTATCCGGCCACAGTCTATTAAGCAAGAGAGCTTCCAAAGTCAGACAGGCCACCGTTGGCAGGCGGCGGACCACGAAACCGGACTGCGGGCTGCCATCGGCATTGACCAGTTGGCCCCCGGCTCCGGCCGAACCGGGCAGGTCACAGGCGTCCCGGAGGGGGGTGAGGGCGGTCTGAATTACGGCGTCCGGATTCAGCAACAGGACATAGGGAGTACTGACGGCGGCGAAGCCCTGATTGACGGCGGCGGCGAATCCGCGATTCTCGGCATTGGCGATCAGGCGCACGCCGCGGCGTTCCACCTCGGCGCGGGTGGCGTCGGTGGAAGCGTTATCGACCACTACAATTTCGGCCCCGGTTGAAAGCGCGGCGTCGAGGCAGGCACCGATCTCGCCGGCGGAATTATAAGTGACGATAATAATGGCGATGTCGCTCATGTGTCACTTTGCCCCACGGGTGAGCAGAAAATACAGCCGCCAGTATGAATCCGTACTGTTGGCGCGGAGGAAACGTTCGTTCGCTGCCAACGACAATTTTAGTAGTTGGGGATCGAAGCCAGCGGCATCCGCGGGCGGAATCGCTCCTCCCATACCCTGGACGATGCCTTTCAGCCAAGCAAAGGGATGGCCGTGGCGGGCGGCAACGGCGCCCCACAGCAGTTGCGCCACGAGTACGGGCCAAAAGGGGCAGGCAGAGCGATAGCGCGCGGCCAGAAAAAGTTGATTGCGGGCGATGTGGCGGACCGTGTCCGGGTGCCAGCGGCCCAGGGTGGCGCTGCCCACATGGACGGCACGGGCCTGGGGCAGGTAACGTCCGGTGATGCCGTGGGCGGCACACCGTAGGCCGAACTCCACATCCTCCAGATAAGACTCGAAGGCCTCTTCGAGCATCCCAACCTGCTGAAAGACCTCGGCGCGGTAGAGGACGGCGGTCCAGGGCGGGGAATGAATGTCGCGGGGCTGATCGAAGGGCGGGGCGTCCGGGTGCCCGGCGCCGGCGCGCCAGGTGGCGGCGCCGCGCGTGGTGAGGTCGAAGGTCCCATCGATCCATCCCGAGGGGCTGAGGATCTTGCCGGTGGCAAAGGGCGCCTGAGCCGCTGCCAGGGCACCGAGGTAATCTGGCGCGAGTTCGACGTCGGAATTGAGAATGGCGAGCAGGGGATGCGCAGCTTCACGGATGCCCCGGTTGACGGCGCGGGCGAAGCCGATGTTGTGGCCCATGGCGATGATGCGGGCTCCGCGGGAACGGGCCAGTTCCGGAGCGCCATCCGTAGAGCCGTTATCGATGACGAGCAACTCGGCGGGGCGGAGCGTTTGCGCGTCGAGGCTATCGAGGAGGCGCGCCAGCAGTTCGCGGCCATTGAACACTGGCACGATCGCGCTGATGGTCATCTCGGGAAACTCATCGGAAGAATCGCTTCTTGAAGAGCAGAAGAAGGTTCTGTATTCCGTCCCGCCAGATGTTGAGTTTGGTTTCGCCGAGGCGCGAGGTGTACATGATCGAAATCTCGCCGAAGTGGATGCGGGGATTGCGCAGGGCTTCGATTTTGATCTCCTCGCTAAAGCCCATGCCATCCGATTCCAGCTTCATCTCCCGGAGGATCGAGCGGCGGAAGACCCACATGCCCGACTGGGAATCGCGCACCCAGCGGAAGAAGAGCACGGAGAGTGCCAGGGAAAGCCCGAGGTTGCCGATCTTGTTGCGCCAGCTCATGCCGCGCTGATCGCGGACCGGAAAGCGGGAGGCGTTGAGAAAATCGACGCCCAGGTGCAGAAATGCCTCGATCAGATAAGAGATGGCGTCCACGGGGTAGCTGTGGTCGCCATCCAGGGTGATGATCAGGTCGCTTGTGGCCTCGGCGAAGCCGCGTTTGTAGCTGCGCCCGTAGCCGCGAACGGTCTCCCGGACTACCTTGGCGCCGAGGCTGGCGGCCACTTCGCTGGTGCGGTCGGTGGAGTTGTTATCGACGACGATCACCTCATCGACAAACTCCGGCATCGCGCGCAGGACCTGCTCGATCCCCTGCTCTTCGTTCAGGCAGGGAATGATGACAGTGATGGTAAGAGACTTATACATGCCGCCAACTTTTTGGATTGTCCACGCGTCTGGGTATCATGAGTGGTATGAAGCTGGTTTCCATGAAGCGCTTTGCGCTGTTCCTCTCCTGCCCGCTGTTGCTCTGCGCGGCGGAGCTTTCCGACGTGCATACGGTGTATTTGCTGCGCATGGCCAAGGGGTTGGACCAGTATCTGGCGAACCGGCTCACTACGGACAAGGTCTTTCGCATTGTGACTGACCCGAAACTGGCGGACGCGATCTTCACGGACCAGATCGGCGAAGGCTTCGAAGCGAAGCTGGAAATTCTCTTCCCGCCGCCGGAGGCCGAAAAGCCGGCGCCGCCGAAGAAGAAAGACGAGGACGAAGAAGGGGACGGCCCGCCCAAGTTGATCACGGATACGGTCAACAAACTGGCGCCTCCCACGTCTTCGTTCGGACGCTCGCGCGGCACCGTGTTTCTAGTCTGGGCCAAATCGCGCCAGGTGGTCTGGTCCGCGTATGAGCCGGCCAAGGGTAGCGCATCGAAAGATTTGGATCGCACGGCAACCGACATTGTAAGCCGGATCCGTAAAGAACTGAAAGGCAAGTAGGACAGGCAAGTAGGACAGGCCTCCCGGCCTGTCTGCTTGCTGGTCAAAGGTAAAACCGGGCAAGGGACAGGCCGGGAGGCCTGTCCTACGCTGCTCACGAAGGGTCCTGCCTTTTTGTTTGCACAAGGTCGCGGTAGCCGGCCACGAGCTTGCCTGTAATTGCCGCCATATCCCAATTTGCCACCACTTCTGCACGGGCGCGTTCCGCCATGGCGGCGGCGCGTTCGGGATCGCGCAACAGAGCGATGACGTGGGCGGCGAACTCAGCGGGATCGTCCGCGAGGGCGCAGAACTCTCCATCCTTGGTAGCTAAACCTTCGGCTCCCACCTTCGTCGAAACTACCGGGATTCCAGCGGCAAAAGCTTCCAGCAACTTCACGCGCACGCCGGAGCCGCTCAGAATCGGGCAGACAAAGAGCGCGTACTGGCTGAGCGGGTCGCGAACATCTTCCACGTAACCAAGCATGCGCATGTGGTCGGCGTGGTCGGCATAGGTATGTTCGGGCGGCGGGTCGGAACCCACGATGACGAGTTGCGCGCCCGGTTCCTGCGCCAGCACGTGGGGCAGCACCTGACGGACGAACCAATCCACGGCGACGCGGTTGGGGTCGTGGCGCCAACTGCCGAGAAAGAGCATGGTGAGCGGTTCGCGGCCGCGCGGGCGGAATTCGTAGCGGCCGGTGTTGATTCCGGCGCGCAATCCGGCGCGCATGCGGGGCGCCAGCCGGGGCAGGAAGCCCAACAGGTAATCGCGATTTGCGGGCGTGCAGACCTGCACCTGATCGAAGGCGGGGAGCGCGCGTAACTCATAGCGCAAGGCGCGCAGATACTCCACGCGCGCCTTCATCTCATCGAGCATGCCGACCATGTGGCCGAGACCGCGCCCGATGGATTGGAAGTAGACATCGTGCTCAAAGAGGGCGACGGCGATGCGGCGGAACTCGCCGCGATACTGCGCGAACGGTGTGTATTCCAGCTGCAGAACGTCGATTTTGGCGCAATACAGCTGGCGGTGGATGAGCCACTCCAGGTCGTTGTTGGCGAACTCGCGGACGGCGTGCGGCTCCATGGATGCCATACCCTTGGCGCGCCCGCTGGGGCGTACCAGCCACTCGGCGGAGGCGCAGAAGGTTCGTAGCTCTTCATTGGCCTCGTCCTGCCAGGGCCAGTCCAGCAGCTCCAGCACGTGGACTTCGGCAAGTTTGACCATCTCGCGCAACGTCTGGTACATGAACACGCCGCCGCCGTGCACGGGCGGGCAGATGGGGTAAGGGGAGACAAAGAGCACGCGCAGTTGGCGCGGCGTCGGGTCCATCACGGCGAAGCGGTCGCGGTAGTAGCCACCCATCGGACGGCGGAACGCTTCGCTATCGCTGATGGTGGCAAGCGCTAGCGCGCGGCTGCGCGAGCGCATCGCCTGGGGAAGTTGCGTAAAGGCGCGCCAGATAGCTTTGAGGTTGGGGCGCAGGTGAACGTCGCCGAAGAGCACGGCGAGCACCGCGCCTCCCCAGACGAAGAGAAAGTGGTTGGTCAGTCGGGGCCATTCGTGGATGTTCTTCCAGCAGAAGAGTACGTAGTTTTTCTTGAGAACGGCCTGAATCTGTTCGTGAGTGAACTTCTTCCCGATGGTGCCCTGATGCTCGTGAAAGACCACGCTGCGGGGCTGGTAAAGCACCTTCCAACCGCGCTTCCAGGCCATATAGCCGAGGTCCGTGTCCTCCAGATAGAACGGTGCGAGCACCTCGTCGAAACCGCCCAGCTCGAAGAATTTGGAGCGGTCGAAGGCGCAGCTACCGCCGCCGCCGTAGAAGCAAGGGAAGAGATCCTGCACATGCTCGTCGATGCGGTGGCGCACGCGCAGCATGCCGTCCTGCCACCAGCCTTGGGTAAGTCCGGTTTCTTCGCGCACCTTGGCGGGGTCGCCGAAAAAGATCTGGCAGGAGACGGCGAAGACGTCGGGATCGGTGAAGCCTTCCAGCAGCGGCGCCAGGAAACCCGGAGCAACGCGCATGTCACTATTCAGCAGCACTACCACGTCGTTCTTTGCGGCGCGGAAGCCGGCGTTGCTTCCGCCCCCGAAGCCGAGATTCTCGGGGAGCGCGAGCAGCGTGACTTCGGGGAAGCGGGTGCGCAGAAACTCGGTGCTGCCGTCGGTGGAGCCGTTATCCACCACCAGCAGTTCGTTGGCGGGGTTTCCGTTGAGTGCCGTGAGAATGCTGGGGATGTATTTGGCGAGCAGTTCGCGCCCGTTCCAGTTGGGGATGACGATGGTGGCGGCCTGTGTATTGGGGGCGCGAGAGGGCTGCGGAGCGCGCCGGCGCAGCTTGCCGACTACGTCCGTGAGCAGCAGCGCGGCGTAGCTCAATGCCATCAGGAAGGGCGAGAGCAATAGCAGGGGCAGCGCGCGGATGAGGCGTTTCAGAAAGGGCATGTCAGACGGCGGGGCCGACGCCTACCTTGCGGCCCAGCTTGATCCAGCGGGAGGCGCGTACGAGCGTGAGCTGGTCTTCGAGCTGGCGCTTCTCTTCATCCAGGCGGAGCGCCCAGGCGGTCCGCGCTTTGAGTTCTTCCTCCGTCTGTGCGAGGGTGGAAAGGGCGGTCACCAGATCGGCGGAGAGTTTTTGAATTTCGGCGCCGAGGCGGGCTTCGGTATCCAGCGCCCATTTGGTCTTTTCTCGATTTTCGGCTTCGAGTTCGGCCACCTTGGCGTTGAAGCCGGCCACGACCTTCTTCGCATTGGCCTGGTCAGCCGCGAGTTCAGCCTGCATTTCTTCGATGCGCGCGCCCGCAGCGGTCAGCTTGGCGTTCAATTCCTCGGACCAGAGATTGCTCCGCTCCAGATCTTCCTTCTGCTGACGGAAGAGGGCGAGGAGCTTCTGATGCTCCAGATCGAATTCGGCCAGAGCCTGCTGGGATTGGTTGAGCCACGTGTCCTTGGTCGCCAACTCTTCTTCCAGTTTAGCGATGTGGCGCTCGCGCTCGCGCAACACATTCGCGGCCCTAGGCACGTAGATGAACGTCGGGTTGCCGACTTGCGGACGATGGGCGCAGACGGCCACGAAGAAATGGCTCTCATCCGGTACGGGTTCGCCGGCATCCACGCGGGCTTCCACGGTGTAGCCGGTCTCCTGCGGCTGAAAGGTCACGCCCTCGACGTGGTTCTCCAGGAACATGCTGACGTGGGGGAAGACCGCCTTCAACTCGCGGTGAAATTCCTCGAAATCGAATTCGTGGACATGGAAAGGGTTCGCGCCCTCGGCTCCGCGCGATTCCGTGTAATAGAGGCGATTGGGCGTGGAGACGATCAGTTGCCCGCCGGGCGAAAGCACGCGGCAGGCCTCCTGCAGAAAGCCGCGCCAGTCTTCCAGGTGCTCGATGACTTCGAAGGCGACCAGTAGATCGAAACTGGCATCGGCATAGGGGAGCGCGGTGCAGGATGCCTGCTCGAAGGTAAGGTTGGGCGCGGTGTAGTGCGACGAGGCGAAGGCGATGGCTTCGGGTGCGACATCGATGGCGGTCACGCGCTCCGCCACGGCGGCCAGTTCGGCGGAACCGTAGCCGGCGCCGCATCCTGCGTCCAGCACGCGCTTGGCGCGGGCCAGGCGGACGGCGAAGGCGTAGCGCGCGAGGTGTTCGTTGAGCAGATCCACATCGACCTCGCCGGGGATGAGTCGCTCGCCGGTGAACTCAGGCAATGTCTTTCTCCGTAACTGGCCCCGTAATTGGTTCCGCTACGTGGTGTAACGCCGGTTCGGTGCGAATGCGGGCGTTCACCTCGACGCGGCAGGGCAGGTGCAGGTAGCCATAGATCTGTGCCTCCGAGCGGCCCATTTGCAGGGTGATGGCGTTATCGATCCAATCGCACATCTGGTATCCGGCCAGCGTACCATCGGCGATGGCGGGAGAGAAAGAGAAGGAAGCGGGATAGAGTTCCGGCAGTTCGAGGTAGAAGTCCACTGTGGTGATGTCGCCGGCTTGCAGCGGAGGTAGTTCAAAGCCCTCACGTGAGGTGTTGGTGCCGGAAAAATCCATGCCCAGCTGATTCCGCAGCATGAAACCGACGATGGGCAGCGCGACGTACTCTTTGGCGCGGATGCTGATGCGCACGACGATCCGCGAGCTCGGTTCGAGCAGGTGGAGCGAGCGTCCCTGCTCATCCATCACCGCGATGCCGATGACCTGTGCGCGGGCGTCGCCGAAGCGGTGGTCGATGTTGGGGATGGTCTCGACGATTTCGGGAGCGAGGGTCGGCCCGGCGCGGAGCGGCTTGGGCGCGCCGGCGCTCTTCAGCAGCAGGTAGTTGGAATCCTTCTGCGTCATGGCGGCGAGGTACTTGGAGATGACGCGGTCCGGCTCCCCGCATTCCACCATGCGCCCGTGGTCGAGCCAGAGTACGCGGTCGCCGATCGCCTTCACGTCGCTCACCGCGTGGGAGACGAAGAGGATGGTGACGCCGCGCTGGCGCAGTTCGTGGACCTTGCGCATACAGCGCTGCCGGAAATAGATGTCGCCGACCGCGAGCGCCTCATCCACGAGCAGGATTTCCGGGTCCACGTTGATGGCGACAGCGAAGGCAAGGCGGACCACCATGCCACTGGAGTATGTCTTGACGGGCTGGTCGATGAATTCGCCGATCTCGGCGAAGGCGGTGATATCTTCGTAGCGTTCGTCGATCTGGCGAGTGGAGAGGCCGAGGATGCTGCCGTTGAGGTAGACGTTGTCGCGTCCGCTGAATTCGGGGTTGAATCCGGCGCCGAGTTCGAGTAGTGCGCTGACGCGGCCGCGGACGTCCACGGCACCGGAGGAGGGGCTCAGAATCCCCGCAACCATCTGCAGGAGCGTGCTTTTCCCCGAACCGTTTTCGCCGACGATGCAGAACGTCTCGCCGCGTTTGACCTGAAAACTGACGTCGTGCAGCGCCCAGAAATCCTGGTGCCGTTTGAGGCGCTGAAAGCTGAGCAGCTCTTTCAGGCGGTCGCCCGGCGCGTCATAGATCGCGTAGCTTTTCGAGACACCCTGGAATTCGACGGCGTTCACGGTAAGAAGGTGGAAAGACCAGTGTAACGCGGGGCCGAGGGCGAAATTCAGCGCGCTGCGTAGTATACTTCCGAACGATGAAGAGACTCGCCTTGAGTCGCAGGGCCGCCGCTGTCTGTGCGGTTGCGATTGCGATGCTGGGCGCGGGTTGCGCCCGCGAAGCGCCCCGCGATACCCATGATGCCGACGTGAACACCATCCGCGAGGGCGAGGTGGACTGGGTTCGGCATTGGAGCGTGCGCGACACGGAGCGGATCGTGGCGCACTATTCCGAGGATGCATGGCTGACGCTGCCGCAGCGGCCTCCGGCAAAGGGGAAAGAGGCGATTCGCGACCTGATCAAAGAGATGGTGCAGGATGCCGCCCTGCGGGTCACGTTCGAGCCCACCAGCGTCGAAGTTGCCAGGAGCGGGGAGTTGGGCTTCACCGAGGGCACCTATCGCCTGACTCTGACAGATCCGGCGACCAGGCAGCCAGTGACCAGCAAGGGCGCCTACGTGACGATCTATCACAAGATCTACGGCTCCTGGCGCGCCGCCCGGAGCGTGCATACGAGTTGGATAGCGCCCGGTGATGGCGGCTCGCAGCCACCGGCGCGCTGACGGTATCGTCCAGGGGTCGAAGTCTAGGGCTTGCGTTCGGCGCGGTGCAGGTGTAAAGCATGATCGGAAGCTTATGGCGAAGAACCGAAAGGGCTGTTGCCGTTGGGCTGGGCTGCCGAACCCGGATCTGATTGCCGAGATGCTGGCCGGACTTGAGTCTCCCCGGGCCGGGGTCAAGTTTGGAGCGAGCACGGCGCTGCGGAATCTGAGCGGCGAATCCCCGGAGTTGTTGTCCCCGCATTTTGACCGGATCGCGTTGCAATTGGCGCAGCCCAACCAGATCCTGTTGTGGAACGCGCTGCTGACTCTCGCGAATCTGGCAAAGGTGGATGGCGGGGGCAAGATCGAGGGCCTTTTGGAGCAGTACCTGCGCTTGATCCGCGGCCCCAGTATGATTACCGCTACGAACGCGATCCGCGGGGCGGCGGTGATCGGTCTTGCCAAGCCGGAGCTGGCGCCGGGGATCGTAACGAGCGTGATGGGCGTGGCGCGGGCGAAGTTCGCCAAGCCGGAATGCGTCCACGTGGCGATCGGGCATGCGCTGAAGGCGCTGGCGCAACTGGTTCCCGTACTGCCGGATCCGCGGGCGGTGTGCCGCTTCGCCCAGCGCCAGTTGGACAGTCCTTGGCCAGCAACCCGCAAGAAGGCTGAGAGGATCGTGGCGAGCTTCAGCAGTCGCGCGGCGTAGAGCCGCTACTGTTCGTGCACGTCTTCCAGATACGTATAGCCGTGCAGGCCCTCTTCGTAGAAGTGAAGCAATGAGCCGCTTTCCTCGTACGTCAGGCGGCCTTCACGCAGGGCGGTTTCCACATCCCTGCGTAGCATGGTCACCAGCACGTCCGAAGAGAACTGGACGTAGTTCAGCACTTCGCGAACGGTATCGCCCTTGATCACCGAATCCAGAATCACGTCGCCGGTGGGGCTGAGGCGGACGTGGACCGCATTGGTGTCGCCGAAGAGATTGTGGAGGTCGCCGAGAATCTCCTGGTAAGCGCCCAACAGGAACGCGCCCAGGTAGTAGTTGCTGCCGTCGAAGCTGTGCAGTTGCAAGGTGCGCTTGACGTCGCGGCGGTCGATGAAGGCGTCCACCTTGCCATCGGAATCGCAAGTGATGTCGCCGAGTACGGCCGGACGGGTGGGCTGCTCTTCCAGGCGGTGGATTGGCATGATCGGGAATAGCTGTTTGATGGCCCAGCTATCCGGCATGCTCTGGAAGAG
>CAIRBY010000628.1 GCA_903876865.1 uncultured Acidobacteriia bacterium | reverse complement strand
GTGCTCCTGTTCCGGAGTCATGACGATCTCCGAGTTCTCAATCGCTCCCCGCACCAGGTAGTCGCCTTGGATCGTCGCACCAGCGGAACTGCCGCCGATCACACCGCCGCGCTCCAGCACCTGATGGAACTCCCGCTCCGTGAGCGTGTGCGCGTAGGAATCGACGATGTTCCACTGGCGTCCGCCGTCGAACCACACCCCTCTGGCGTCGCGGAGCACGGCGGCGAACGCTTCCGTATCCGCCACTTTCGGATCGTGCGTGTGCAGCATCCACACATTGGTGGCGCCGCGCTTCTTCCATCGCGCGAGCACCTGTTCTTCCTTGTACGCGCGGATACTGCCGTCCGGGTTCCTGTTGCCGCCCGCCGTGGGCACCACCACAATCTTGGCTCCCAACCCGCCGGCTTTGTTGATGAAAGTCTCGAAGATCCCCGTACCCTCGTCGGAGCCTCCGCCCTGAATCACCAGCGTGCCCTTCGCGGGACCGTACTCCGGCGCTTGCGCCCAAACGCCTGCGGCCAGACAGATTGCTACCACGGGTAAGTCGAAACGGATAGGCATTGTGATCACAATATCACTTCGCCCCCCACCTTCACCGATATCGGCACTCGTGTCTACCAGAAGTGCGCAGCCACCACTTGCGGCGGACCGGGAGTGCCCTCCACTACCTTGATCCGCAACACGATCTGGATGTTCTTCTTGCGCCAGTCCGGTGGCGCCGTCTTCAGCGCCTCGCGGAAGTAGACCGGGTTGGAGAGAAAATCCCCTGCCGCCCAGGTGCCGAAGTGCGTGATTCCCCCGGCCGAAACCACCATCTGCTCGGTGTGCGGATCGAGGAAGCGCGTGACCAGGGCGTAGTCTTCATCGGCAATCCAACCCTGCGGACTGCGCGCTACCGTCCACGTGAGTCCGGTGCCGCGCTGGTGATCGATCACGCCCCGAACATCCGGCGAAGCTCCGGTGGAAAGCGAGAAGCGCATCCCCTCGGTCAGCCGCAGGGTCCATTCATTATTGAATGCGCCGATCAGCACGCTCGGATTCCCGCGCAGTTCTCCGTAAGGCGTCACCAGCGCGCCGCGAATCTTGAACGGCTTGTGATGCTGCGAGAAGTAGCCGCTGATAGAGGCCATGCCGATGGAATCGCCGAACCACAGGAAGCGGTCCCGCATTGGCTGCAGGGAGCTCAACGGAACCTGGACATTCTGTTGATCTTCCGTCACGTGGCCCGCGTAGTAGCTGAACCGGCTTTGGCCGACACAAATCTGCACCGGCGCCGTCGCGGCCAGGTGCGAAGCCCAGAACTGGTCCAGTTCCATCGGCGCCGGCCGCAGCACGCCACGTGCCGTGACGATCCATCCCGCGATCGCGATCACCGCCACCGCGGCCAGCAAGGCCGTTGGCCATCCGGCGCGTCGCCCAGGCGTCGCCGCCAGCCCCAACGCCACCCCCGCGACCGGCTGAACCGGTACCGCGACGGGATGGAACTCCGGCACGTAGCTTCCCGAGGGCATCTCGATACGATATGTGTCGCCGGCCGAGTCGGCTTCCTGATAGTACTGCGCCAGACGCTTCCGCACTTCGGCCGCCGCGTTGCGGACGACCGCGTCCTGATTCGTGTCGTAGCCTACATCCCGGTCGAAGACCGCCTGACCGATGATGCGCTCCTTGAGGCTCTCCAGGCGGCCGTCGAGCGTATGTTCCACCACGTAGCGCAACAGCATCTGGCAGCGCCGGCTATTCCGAAAATGGGAACTGGCAAGAATGCGCTCCAGATGAAGGCGTACT
>CAIRBY010000627.1 GCA_903876865.1 uncultured Acidobacteriia bacterium | reverse complement strand
GGTTGAAATTGAAGAACATCTACGATGCCTTTCTAACCGGGCCGTAATGTGGATTGGGCCCCGGTGGTTGATCGCCCAGGCGTTCAGCGCTTCGTGGTCACCGCTTGCCCGGATCGACACCGCGCGCCGCTGCCACGTCGGCGAACGAATCGCCGTTGGACTCCAGCACCGCGTCGATACCGAGGTTCAGCAGGCGGTGCACAATCACATCGCAATACGCCGGCGAGATCTCGCAACCGTAACCGCTCCGCCCCAGCCCCTGCGCTGCGGCCATCGTCGTGCCGGATCCCATGAATGGGTCCAGGACTATATCACCGGCGTCGGTGAACGCCTTAACGAAGAACTCCACCAGCGCACGCGGAAATGGTGCGGAGTGCGATCCCTGGCCGCTCTCCGACTTCACGTCGATCACGTTCGACGGGCGCGCCAGCCCGGCGTGCCGGCCGGCACCGTCCTCGGCTCCCGGCTGGCCGGCAGCATGCCCGCGCGGTCCAGTGCCCAGCAGCCCGCTCCCGGAAGTGGCTTTCGGGTTGTCTGGCGAGTAGTCGAAGCAATCCTCCGATGCGTGACTCACGGCCTCCGCACGAAATTTGATCTGCTGCTGCCTGCAGAAGTGGAAGACCGGCTCCCAGGCATTCTTAAACCTGTTTCCCCAACCCCCCGGCACGCCGTTGTCAGTCTTCCGCCAGCAGAACTCGTCCACGAACCGCCAGCCCCACTGGCGCCGGTGTGCGATTACCAAATCCATCACGTACAGATTCCGCTCGCCGTCGTCGGCGTGCGCTTTGATATTCAAAAAGTAACTTCCGTCCGGTGCCAGCAAGGACTCCACGCCGGCAGCCACCGCGCGGAACCAATCCACGTACTCCTCCGGCGGCACAGGCTTGAATCCGCTGGTTGGATCGTACGCGCGCTGCGTCGCGTACGGCGGCGAGGTGATCGCCACGTTCGCACTGGTGCCCGCCATCAACTTCGCGATAACTGCGGCGTCCCGGCAGTCGCCACAGATCAGGCGGTGGCTTCCGATCCGCCACACATCCCCGGGCATCGTAACCGGCTGCACCGGAGGTTCGGGAGGCGCTTCCTCTTCCGCGTCGGCGGCTGCCTCCGGCTCGTCTGCGGCCAGAATCGCGACGAGATCCTCGTCGGAGAACCCCACCAACGCCAGGTTGAACCCATCCACCGCGAGCCCAGCCATCTCAACACGTAGCGTCTCCGCGTCCCATCCGGCGTTCAACGCGAGCTTGTTGTCGGCGATTATGTACGCCCGCCGCTGAATCTCGCTGAGGTGGCCCAGCACCACGACCGGCACTTCCGCCAGCCCCAACTTGCGGGCGGCCAGCAGGCGCCCGTGGCCGGCGATGATCCCGTTCATGGAATCGACAAGGATCGGATTCACGAAGCCAAACTCCACGATGGACGCCGCAATCTGCGCTACCTGCTCCGGGGTGTGGGTCCGCGCGTTCTTGGCGTACGGCGTCAGCCGGTCGGTGGGCCAGATCTCGATGTGCCGCGCCATCGCGGGCGTGATGCTTGCTTCAACCACGGATGTTGTCCACCATCTGAATCCGCCGCCCAATCCAGCGCATTACGTCGACCGCCATGGAGTTTCCAATCGCGCGATACCGCGGCCCATCGGCGGCGGGCTTCCCGCGATACGGAATCAACGTGTAATCGTCCGGCATGCCCTGCAGGCGCTCGCATTCGCGCGGTGTCAACCGCCTGACCGCCACGGTCCCGCTCATCGCCACCAGTGGAGCGCCATCGCCTCGGCCAGTAGCGCCGGATTGTGCCTTCAGTGGCGGCACAATTTCAGATGGACCGCCCCTGCCGTTTCGCGCAACGCGACTCTCAAAGCACACAGCGACCTGGCCACCTGCGTTTGCATGGCTGCGGTCGTGGTGCATCGCGCGCAGCGTAGGAGCCGTTCCGCCCAAATCCGCGCCATAGTCCTTCGCAGAGAAGGCCACCGGGACCAGAGGCGTACCGCGCCCGGTCCCATCCTCGCTGGCATCGAAGCCCTGTCCCCGTAGCGTATGTGCCACGAAGGTCTCCGTATCGAAGTCCTGCCGCGTGCCGTGGTGTGTCAGCGACGTCGCCACATCAATCGCGCCTGAAGTGTTGCCGCCACCGAACACGAGCAACCCGACCTGATTTCGAATCGCGCCGTCCTTGCACCTGGCATCGAGCGTCGGCGCTAAGTCCGTGAACTTTCCGCCAGAAGGACCGACCTCAGCGCCGCAAACAGAATTGCCGGGAGTTGCTTCCCGCGCTTTGCGGCGCGCCGGAGTATCCCGGCACAGGCCTTCGCGCTCAAGAAGTACCGCGGCGGCACGCCGCCAGTCTCCAAGATGTCCGACAACGAAGACGCGACGGCGTCGTTGGGGCACTCCGAGGAACTGAGCGTCCAGCACTCGCCAGGCGCAACCATACCCGAGTTCCGCCAGCGCCCCGATGATGGAACCAAAGTCCCGTCCGCCGTTCGAGGACAGAACCCCGGGGACGTTTTCCCAGACAATCCAGCGAGGCCGCAGTCGGCCAGCAAGCCGGCAAAACTCGATTGCCAGGTAGCCACGTGCATCCTCCAAGCCGCCGCGTTTTCCCGCGACGGAGAAGGATGGGCATGGAGTCCCTCCGGCCAGAATGTCGATTGGACCGCGGATGTTTTGGATCGCCGTGAAGTCGCCAAGGTTCTCAATGTCGGGGTAGCGATGCGCCAGTAGCGCCGAGCAGAAGGGATCGATCTCGGCAAACCATGCAGGCCGGAAAGCCAGAGACTCCCAAGCGACGGTCACGGCCTCGATGCCCGAACAAACGCTGCCGTAGATCATTGCTGTGGCACCATGCCGAAGATCTGCGAGATGGCAGGCGAGACTGATCTACGGGCACTGACCACCTGGGTGACCACCTGCACTGACGCCCTGTTTTTCTCGTTGTAACTAAAGACTGTTTGCCGCCATTCCACCC
>CAIRBY010000626.1 GCA_903876865.1 uncultured Acidobacteriia bacterium | reverse complement strand
GATCGGTCGAAACATATTGGAGATCGCGCGTGATACTGCTGTGCCGGGGCAGTCATTCACATTCCGGCACGCCTACACGATGGTCCGCGCCGCGCCGCCCGAGTAGGACGACTTTGTAAAAAGGAACATAGAAAAGCGCTTGCGCAGATTGTGGGAGTCGAAGCACAATAGCGAAAAGACAATCTGGAGGGATCATGAGAAACACACTGTCCGCCGCTTTGTGTCACTGTGGGAAGTTGGCCGCACTGCTCCCCGCACTGATTCTGACGGGGCTCCCGCTGACGGCCGCGCCGATCACGTACGTCTTGACCGGCTATCTGCAGGCCTCGGGCAGCAATCAGAAGGTGGATACCAGCTTCACGTGGACGATCATCGCGGATACGGCCGGCATCACCAGTCCGCAGCCAGGGCGGCTGCAGAACCCGGCGACGGCCAACACGCTCGTCCTCGGCAGCGGGCAGACCGCCACCATCAGGAATGTCACGGTATACCTGGATGGCCCTTCCGGCCAAGTCACGTTCGGAAATATCTCCACGGGGGGCTTGGGACTGACGAGCGCGCAGTTGAAGACCTGGGATATGGTCACTCCCATCGGACCCCTCAACGGGTCGAATGTTGCCCTGGGCACCATCACGGACACATCGGGAACGGTGATTACATTGACGGGGGCGGTCAACACGTCCAACGGTCCGAGCCCGACGTTTCAGGCGCTGCTGCCCCCGCCGACGCTCAACAGCGTGGCGAATGCGGCCAGCAACATTGTCCCGGGGCTACCCAATTCCGGCATTGCGCAAGGCGCGATCTTCCTGATCTTCGGCTACGGCCTGGGCCCCGCGAACCTGGCGATCGCGCCCGCCGCATTTCAATCCACCAGCCTGAGCGGAACGTCGGTGGTGGTGACGGTGAGCGGAGTGAAAGTGGATGCGCTGATGTACTACACATCGGCGGGCCAGGTCTCGGCGCTGCTGCCCTCCAACACACCGGCCGGCGCCGGGACCATCACGGTCAGCTACAACGGGAAGACGAGTGTCGCGGCGCCGATTACGGTGGTTCCGAACAATGTCGGCATCTTCACCGTGGGCTCGAACGGGCAAGGCCCGGGGATTGTCACCTACGCCGATTACAGCCTGGTCTCGGCTTCGAAGGCGGCTAATTGCGGAGGCCCGAATACGACCTGCGGCGCGGCCAATCCCGGCGATACGCTGATTCTCTGGGCCACCGGCTTGGGCCCGGTCAGCGGAACGGACGCTTCCGGCGCCGGGCTGGGACAGAACATGGCGAGCCTTCCCCTGAAGCTCTGGCTTGGCGGCGTGCAGGCGCCGGTGCTCTACCAGGGACGGTCGGGCTGCTGCATCGGCGAAGACCAGATCGTCTTCACGGTGCCAAACAACGTCCCCACCGGATGCGGCGTGCCGCTCTCGATCCAGATCAACGATCAGATCAGCAACAGCACGGTGATGCCGGTAGCGGGCAGCGGGCGCGATTGCACGCCATCTAACACTGCAATCGCGAGCGTGAACGTGCAGCAGGCGGTCAATGCCGGGCCGATCACCTACGGCAACATCCTTCTCTCCCGGGACTTTGCCAACAGTCAGGGGCAGGGATTCATGGACACGGCATCGGTTCAGTTTCTCAAGGTAATCAGCTACGGTCCCGGAGTGGCGCCGTTCTTCGTCTCCTACCTGGACGATCAGCCTCTGGGTACCTGCACGGTGGCCAACACGTTGGACCTTCAGGGCAACACCCCGCCGATCGGTACGGCGCCCGTGGATGTGGGAAGCAGCCTTACGTTGACCGGCCCGAACGGGAGCAGGTCTCTCTCCGGCGCCAACCAGCAGTCCACCACGACGTTGAGCGCAGCGGGGATTTATCTCTCGCCGGGTGCTTATACGCTTTCCGCCAGCGGCGGCGCGGACATCGGCGCCATCAACGCACCCGTAACGGTGTACGCGGCGCCAACCTTGACCAACCCCGCGACTATCGGGCTCCCGCCCGTGACGCGCGCCAATGGACTGACGGTTGCATGGACCGGCGGTGCGCCCAATGCACGCTTCCAGGTGCAGGTAACCAGCGCCGTCGATACCAAAGGCAGCAACGGCGCCACCGTGACCTGTGAGGTTGCCGCCACGGCGGGCACCATGACGATTCCACCGTCGGCGCTGCTGGCCCTGCCGGCGGGGAGTTTCGGCGGGGTCCAATTCCGGCAGCGGACGGTGACGCCGTTCAGTGCGAAAGGGCTTTCGCTG
>CAIRBY010000625.1 GCA_903876865.1 uncultured Acidobacteriia bacterium | reverse complement strand
GCGATTGGTCCCGGTGGATCGGCCAGCGCCACCGTCAATCTTGTGGCACCAACGCCGCAATCGATCTCTCCGACCACGGCGACCGTGAACCTCGGCGCAACTCAGCAATTCACTTCCAGCGGAGCCACTTCCTGGACCGCACCCGCAGGCACCATCTCCACCGCAGGCGTCTACACCTCGCCGGCCACCATGACCGCCTCCCCCACCGTCATCGTCACCGCGATTGGTCCCGGTGGATCGGCTAGCGCCACTGTGACGCTGTTCAACCCCACACCGCAGACGATCTCGCCGACCAGCGTATCCCTGCTCTTGGGCGCAACCCAGCAGTTCACCTCGGCAGGCGCACTTTCCTGGACGGCCACCGCCGGCACGATCACGACCACGGGGCTTTATACCGCTCCCTCCACAATGCCCGCGTCTCCGACGGTCACCGTGACCGCCACCGGCCCGACCGCGTCGGCCAGCGCCACCATCACCCTCGCGAATGTCTTACCTGTCATCACCAGCGTGGGCAGCAACGGCCAATTGCCGCTCGGGATCTTCAGCACCACGGTCATGGGCACCGGCTTCCTGACTACCTCCGTTGCCAAACTGAACGGCATCGCACTCACCACCACCTACTCCGGCGGTTCCCTGCTCGTGAGCGGCTTCTATGGCGTCTCCGGCACGGCCAGCCTCACGGTCAGCAACGGTTCCACCACTTCGCAGCCGTTCAGCGTTCAGGTCGGAGTGCCGAATGCCGTAGTGTCCACTGCGGCGGCGCGCCGTTTCCTGGAGCAGGCCGCGTTTGGCCCCAGCCCCACCGATGCAGCGCATGTGCAGTCCATCGGCTTCCAGGCGTGGATCGCCGAACAGCTTGCCATGGCGCCGGTATCCAACTACAACACCATCACGGGCGATCAGGGTGGGATGCCGGCTCACTTCCTAACCAACGCTGTCAACAACCCGGACCAGTTACGGCAGCGCGTGGCCTTCGCCCTCAGCCAGATCTTCGTCACGTCGATTCAGAAGCTCATCTGGAACGGCAACATGGTCCTCTACCAGAACATGCTGCTCAATGAAGCGTTCGGCAACTACCGCCAACTCCTGGCGGACGTCACCCTGAGCCCGGCCATGGGCCAGTACCTGGATATGGCCAACAACGCCAAGGGCGATCCCGTGACCGGCACCCTCGCGAATGAGAATTACGCCCGCGAGATCCTTCAGTTATTCAGCATCGGCACCAATATGCTGAATCAGGATGGAACGCTGCAGTACGACGCCAGCCACCTCACCATCCCGACCTACACCCAGCCCACCATCGGGCAGTTCGCCAAGGTCTACACCGGCTGGACCTACGCGCCGCCTCCGGGACAACCGGTCCAGTTTGGCTCCTACATCAGCAGCTACGGACCTATGGCGGCCTATGCGCCGCAGCACGATTCCAGCGCCAAAACGCTGCTGAACGGCCACATTCAGCCCGCCGGCGGCACGCCGCAGCAGGACCTGAACGACGCGCTCGACAATATCTTCGCCCACCCCAACGTCGCGCCTTTCGTCTCCACACAACTCATCCAGCACCTGGTGAAGAGCAACCCCACCCCGGCCTACGTCGGACGCGTGGCGGCGGTCTTCAACAATAACGGCCAGGGCGTGCGCGGCGATCTGGCGGCGGTAGTCACCGCCATCCTGCTCGACCCCGAAGCCCGCGCCAACGATGCCGGCGGCAGCGACCTGCCCACCGACGGTCACCTGCAGGAGCCAGCGCTCTTCATCTCCGCCATGGTTCGCGCCTTCGGCGGCCAGATGAACGACCAGAACTACTACTCGAGCGACATGGCCAACCTGGGACAGGACATCTTCAATTCGCCGAGCGTGTTCAACTACTACTCGCCGAATTATCTGGTTCCCGGCACCAACCTGATGGGCGGCGAGTTCCAGATCCACACTCCGAACACCGCCATCCTGCGCGCAGACCTGGTCTTCGGCCTCTTCAACCAGTATTCGAATCCGGTGGAGAGCTATGGACCCGGCACCGTCATCGATCTCACGCCGTTCCTGCCGCTCGCGGCAACGCCGGCCACGTTGGTGAGCGCTCTGGACCTCACCCTCACTCACGGCGTCATGCCTTCCGCGATGAAGAACATCATCGTCAACGCGGTGGCCGCCGATACGCTCGGCACTTTGCATCAGGTGCAGACCGCCTGCTACCTGATTCTGAGTTCCACTTACTACAACGTCTGGCACTAAGCGCGACCAACAACGGGAAAACGAAAAAGGAGACTACTATGTACATTCGTTCAAGACGTGAATTCCTGCGGGCCACGCTGCAGTCGGTGTCCGCGCTCGGCGCCATGAGCGCTCTGGGTAAGTTCGGCGAGATGAACGCTCTGGCGGCCGGCGGCAGCGGCTATCAGGCGCTGGTCTGCATCTTCCTCGATGGCGGGAATGACGGCCACAACACCATCATCCCCATCACCACCGGGCAGCAGAATTACAGCCTGTATCTGGCGGGACGCGGATCGTCCCTCGCCATTCCCCAGGCATCGCTACTGCCCATCAACAATGGCAGCGATGTTTACGGGCTCCATCCCAGCCTGCCGGAGTTGCAGGGGCTCTACAACTCCGGGAAGGCGGCGGTACTGGCCAATGTCGGCATGCTGGTGCAGCCGCTCACCCGCGCGCAATTCCTCTCCAACAACCAGTCGATCGTGCCGGGCTCTCTGTTCTCGCACTCCGACCAGGCCAGCCAGTGGCAAAGCGCGATCCCCAACGGGATCGCCTCCACCGGGTGGGGCGGACGCATGACCGACCTGATGCAGGGCCAAAACACCGGCGCCATCTTTCCGCCCATCACCACCACCTCCAGCTGCGGCCTCTTCTGCACCGGGCAACAGACGTTTCCAGCCACCGTGCCGCCACCGCCTTACCCCAGTTACGGCCCCACCGGGATGGCCACGCTAACCGCCGTGCAAAACGCGCCGGCCACCGCCGCCGGCATGCAACAACTGCTGACCTTCGACAACGGGCTGCAGTTGGTGCAGGCCGGAAACAGCATCCTGACCCGCGGCAACACCTATGCCAACACGCTCGCTTCCCTGCTGCAGAACGTCAGCCTGAAGACGGTCTTCCCCGCCAACAATCCACTGGCGGCGCAACTGCAGACGGTGGCCAACGTGATGTCCGTCCGCAGCCAACTCGGGCTCACACGCCAGATCTTCTTCTGCAGCCTGGGCGGTTTCGATACACACGGGTCGCAGACCGCAACGCAGGGTCCCCTGCTGCAGCAATTGAGCCAGGCGATTCTCGCTTTCTACCAGGCGACGCAGGAACTGCTCGTCGATCAGAGCGTGACCACCTTCACCGCCTCTGAATTCGGCCGCACGCTCTCACCCAGCGGCAGCGATGGCACGGACCATGCGTGGGGCAACCACCACTTCATCATCGGCAGCGGTGTGAAGGGCGGTCAGTTCTACGGCAACTTCCCCTCGCTCGCCCTCGGCGGCAGCAACGACGCCAACAATCGCGGCACGTTGATCCCCAGCACGGCGGTGGATCAATATGGCGCCACGCTCGCGCAGTGGTTCGGCGTGGGCGCCGGCAACCTGCCCACCATCTTCCCCAACGTGGGGAACTTCGCCTCCAACCAACTCGGCTTCCTCGGCTGAGGCAAGGAGCGTTGCCTTGTGGTCGCGACTCTCCCTCAGGGTCGCGATCGCTGGGCGCGATTCCGGTTACCGGGGCACGCCTGAGTGAATCCGCGGACCGGCACTCTGCTCCGCCAGAATCCGCGCTTCGGCAGCCAACAACTCCTGCCAGCGTTCCTCGACTTCCTCTTCCGGCGCGATCTTCTTCGCCAACTTCAGAAACACCCGGTAGTGGCCGAACTCGCTGCCGAAGAGCGAACGGTAGAACGCCTCCAACTCCGCATCCTCGGTCGCCGCTTCCGCCAGCACCGCGAACCGCTCGCAGGAGCGGATCTCGATCAGCGCGGAGGTCAGCAGCCGGTCCAGCGTCTCTCCCTGGCTCCCCATGCGCACCAGTTGCCGCAGCGCCTTCGCATACGGATTGCGATGCCCGCGGTCGATCGCTCCGCCGCGTTTGGTCAGAATGCGCGTGACCTGCGAAAGGTGCACCGCCTCGTCGCGCGCGATGTCGGTCATCGTCTCGACCCAGCCATCCACGCCGCCATCCGGCCAGCGCGTCAGCAATTCCAGTGCGTTTGCGGCTGCCTTCTTTTCCAGGAAGGCGTGGTCGCTGAGCAGGCTGAGCGTGTCCGTGAGCACGGCGCGCCCCCATTCCACGGGCGTGCGCGAGTGCAGAGGCAGAGTCTCGATTTTCGCTAGATACTCTTCGGCGTTCATGCCAGGATGTCCTTCACCACTGTACCGGCAACGTCCGTCAAACGGAAATCGCGGCCGCTGTACCGGTAGGTGAGGCGCGTATGATCCAGGCCCATCAGGTGCAGCACCGTGGCATGCAGATCGTGGATGTGCACGGGCTTCTCCACCGCCTTGAAGCCGAATTCGTCGGTGGCGCCATACACGGTGCCCGCCTTGATGCCGCCGCCGGCCAGCACGTAACTGAAGCCCTGATTGTTGTGGTCGCGCCCGTTCTGCACCTTCACCAGGCCGCTCACTTCCACCACCGGAGTGCGTCCGAATTCGCCGCCGATCAGCACCAGCGTATCCTGCAACATGCCGCTCGCCTTCAGATCCTGCAGCAGCGCCGCGATCGGTGGATCCGCCTGCGCCGCAAGACGCCGGTGAATCTGAATGTCGTCGTGATTGTCCCAGGGCTGATCGTTGCCGAAGTAGACCTGCACCATGCGCACACCGCGCTCCGCCAACCGCCGCGCGATCAGGCAGCCGCGGCCGAAATCCGTATCGCCGTACCGCGCCCGCGTCTTCTCCGGTTCGCGCGTGATGTCGAACGCCTCCGGCGCCGCCGCCTGCATGCGGAAGGCGATCTCCGCGGATTGGATGCACGCCTCCAGTTGCGGGTCGCTGCCCTGCTGTTTGATGTGTCGGCGATTCAGCGTCGCCAGCAGGTCCAACTCCTCGCGCTGCTGTTCCGGCGTCAGCTTCTGGTTGCGGATGTTCTGAATCAGCTTCGCCGGGTCCTTCTCCCCGCTGTGAATGTACGTGCCCTGATACACCGCCGGCAGAAACGTGGAACTCCACAGTTGGTGCCCCACCACCGGCAGCCCCGGACACAGCACCACGAATCCCGGCAGGTTCTGATTCTCCGTGCCTAATCCGTAAGTGACCCACGAACCCATCGAGGGGCGTCCCGGCAGCTTATCCCCGCTGTTTAACAGAAACAGCGACGGCTCGTGATTGGGACGGTCCGTGTACATCGAGCGGATCACGCACAGATCGTCCGCGCAGGCGCCGAGCTGCGGGAAGATCTCGCTGATTTCGATCCCGCTCTGCCCGTATTTCCGAAATGAGAACGGCGATTTCAGCAGGTTGCCCGTCTTGCGCTCCGTGCGCAGATTGCCCGCCGGGATGGGTTTGCCGTGATACCGGTCGAGTTCCGGTTTTGGGTCGAACGTGTCCACCTGCGAAGGTCCGCCATTCAGGAACAGGTAGATCACACGCTTGGCTTTGGCGGCGAAGTGCGGTGCGCGCGGAACCAGCGGATCCGTCGCGCGCTCCGCGCCCGCAAGACCGCGCAGACCCACCATGCCGAAGCCCGCGCCCAGTGTCGTGAGGTAATCGCGCCGCGTCATGTTCAATTCACCCACTCGAATTCGTTCGAATTCAACAGCACTCTGGCGTATTCGTTCCAACTGCTCTTCTTCACAAACGCCACGCCGAGTTGCGCTTCCTGCGCGTCCGGCGCACGCCCGTACAGCAGGCGGTACGCCTGCTTGACGCGCTCGCCGTCTTCCCCCGTCAGCCGCTTGGCCAGTGCCGCCGCTTGCGCTTCCAGGAACGCGCTGTTCATCAGGAACAGTCGCTGCAGCGGCACGTTCGTCACCACCCGCTGCTCGCTCGTGCTGTTGGGATTAGGGAAGTCGAAGAGCGACATCACCGCGTCCGGTTTGCGCCGGCTCACAAAGCCGTACACGCTGCGCCGTTGGTTCTTCTCATCCAGTTTCGCCGGCGGACCACCCGCCGTGAGGTCCAGCGCACCCGCCACCGAGAGCAGCGAATCGCGCAGCGTCTCCGCGTCCATGCGCTGCCAGTTGGCGCGCCACAGCAGCCGGTTGTCGGGATCGACCGCCTGATTGGCCGCGATCTCTTCCGAACTCAAAGCGTAAACGCTCGAGAGCATGATCTCGCGATGCATCGCCTTGACCGACCAGCCGTTCTCCACAAAACGCGCCGCCAGATAATCCAGCAGCTCGCGGTTCGAAGGCGCCGCTCCCATGTTCCCGAAGTTGCTCGGTGTCTCCACAATGCCGCGTCCGAAATGGTGCTGCCAGATGCGATTCGCCATCACCCGCGCGGTCAAGGGATTCGCCGCATCGGCAATGCCCTCGGCCAGTTCCAGCCGTCCGCTGCCCTTGGTGAAGGGCTTCGGTTCCGCGTCGGTCAGAATCGAAGGCAAATGCCGGGGCGCCACTTCTCCGCGGTTGTTCACGTCGCCGCGAATCGCCACGTGGATATCGTGCGGTGCCTTCACATCCGTCACCGTCTGCAGGAACGGATACTGTGGCGGCAGCGCTTTCTTCAGATCCGCCGCCTCCTTGCGCAGCGCGTCCAGCCGCCGCTTCCATTCCCCGCTCAGGAAGCGATCGATCTTCGTGCCGCCATAATGCAGCACCCCCGAATCGCCGAAGAGTTCGCGCCAGAAATTGTACTGGTCGATCGGCAGCGAGAAGAGATCCGCCTGGCTCATGTCGTTGCGCGAAGGGTCCAGCCCTAGTTTGATCCGGTTCTTCTCTTCCACCTTCCGCTGCTCTTCGTAGATCTCTTCCACCTTGCCCTGAAACTCGCTCGCTGCCTCGGCGAACTCCTCGCGACTTCCGTTCTTCGCTACCAGTTGAGCCCAGCGGTTCAGGTAGCGGTGGTCCGCGTGCGGTTTGCCGAGGTACTTCGTCCACCGGTCGAGCGTCTCGCGGTCCAGGTCGTCTACCGCCGCGAGTTGGCGCGAGGCCAGCAGGAAGCGCGCCGTCTCCGCGGCCAGAATCGCTCCCAACTGCTCAGCCTGGGCCGCCACGAAATCATTCAACTTCTTCTGTGCGGCATCCGCCGCCTTCTTCTGCGCGTCCCACCGCGCAACTTCTTCCTTGGGCGCAAGCGGCGCCTGGTGCAGTTCCGTGCTCGTGAAGACTCCCTGTAGCGAGTAGTAGTCCTTCTGCGGAATCGGATCGAACTTGTGATTGTGGCACTGCGCGCACGCCACTGTGAGGCCGAGGAAGCCCCGCGTGGTCGCGTCTACCCGCTCGTCCTGCATCTCCGGACTCAGCGCGTAGAAGCCGAGCGCGGGCTGGTACTCCAGCGGGTCCTTCGATGGCATCAGGTCACCGGCAATCTGCGCCTTCACGAACACGTCGTACGGCAGATCGCGATTGAACGCCTGAATCACCCAATCGCGATAGCGAAACGCGTTCGGGTAAGGCTCGTCGGAAGTCGAGCTGAGCTTGTCGTCGGAGTAGCGGGCCACGTCCAGCCAGTAGCGCCCCCAGCGCTCGCCGTAACGCGGCGAGGCGAGCAGACGGTCCACCACAGCGGCGAAGGCATTCGGGGAATGGTCGGCCACGAATGCATCCACCTCCTGCGGCGTGGGAGGCAACCCGGTCAGATCCAGGGTCGCGCGGCGAATCAGAACCCGGCGGTCCGCCGGACGCGCCGGGCTCAGCCCTTGCGCTTCCAGTTTGGCGAAGACGAAATTGTCGATCGGGCTCCGCACACGCGCGCTGCTCTTCACCGCCGGAACGCGCGGTTTGCTTACCCGCTGGAACGCCCAGAAGCTTCGCTGCTCTTTGGTGATGACGTACGCGGCCGACGTCTCTTTGCCAGCGCTACCCGCCGGCCACACCGCACCGCTCTTCACCCACTCGACGATCGCCGCAATCTCTTCGTCTTTCAGTTTGCCTCCCGGAGGCATTGAGATGCGCGCGTGCGTGTGCCGGATCGCCTGAATCAGTAGGCTCTCCTCTGGTTTGCCCGGAATCACCGGCGGACCCGATTTGCCGCCCTTGCGAACTCCCTCCGCGGAATCCAGGCGCAGGCCGCCCATCTGCGACTCCGTGTGACACGCGAAGCACTTCGCCGCCAGCACCGGACGCACCTTGGTTTCGAAGAAATCGCCGGAATCCGCCGCGAGGGCGCACCCGGCCGCCACCATCAGTCCACCGATTGCCGCCGCCCGCGCCCGCATCGCCGTTCCTAGCTCAACCCTTCCAGCGGACCCGTGCTATCGCCGAAGGACTTTTCCATCACGCCCATTCGGTGCAGCAACGCTAGATATAGGTTGCAGAGCGGCGTCTTGCGCTCCGCCCGCAGCCGCCGCCCCGGACGCAGCGCTCCCTTTCCGCGCCCCGCCAGAATCAACGGAAGATTCTCTTCCGTGTGGGCGTTGCCGTCTTTCAACGAGCCTCCAAACATCACCATCGAGCTATCCAGCAGGCTCTTCCCACCCTCGTCCAGCGTATGCATCCGGTTCAGGAAATACGCCGTCTGCGCGATGTTCCAGTTGACGATCTTCTCGTATTGCACCCGCGTCTCTTCGATATTGCGGTGGTGCGAGAGCGTGTGGAAACTGCCCTTCACTCCCGGCAGGAACGAGTAGTCCTGACCGCTCTGTGCATCCCCCAGCATCATCGTGGCGATGCGCGTGCTATCCGTCCAGAAGGCCAATAGCAGGATGTCCAGCATGAGGCGCACGTGCTCGGCGTGCGTCTCCGGCAAGCCGGGCGCGGGCCGGTCCACCGGCAACTTGCCTTTGTTGATCCAACGCTTCTGCGGCTTCATCGCCGCTTCCAGGCGGTGCTCCACGCTGCGCACCGAATCGAAGTATTGATCCAGCCGCGTCTGGTCGTTCGTGCTACCCTTGCGCCGCAGCGTGTTCGCCTGCTCCAGCACCACATCCAGCACGCTCGTCTCATCCCGCTGCAGGCTTTCTACCAGCGAGGGATGCTGCGGATCCACGCTCGAAATCACCGGCGTGCGCACATTGCGGAACAGGCGGTCGAACGCCAGTTGCGGCACGATCTCTTTCGGCGCCGGCGTGTGCGGGTCGCTCCAGGAGAGGAAACTACCAAGCGCGCGCGGAAAGCCACCGCCCGCCGTATCGATGCCCGTGCGTGGTGCGTCGATCCCCAACTCGAAGGTGCCTAGCGGCGTCTGCGGTTCCAGGCGTTGCGCCGCGAATTGATCCACGCTGGTGCCGCCCGAATCCAGATCGCTGCCTGTGGTCCGCTCCACGAAGCCGCCCGAGAGCCACGCCGGCACTTTCGGCCAGTGTCCGTTGCGGCCCACCGTGTTCTTGTTCCAGAGATTCTCCAGCAGCAGGTACTCGCTCTTCAGCCCCTCGAAAGCCTTCAAATGCGGTGTGATCTCGTAATCTTCCCCGTCGCCCGCCGGCGTCCAATAGTCCGGCCGCACTCCGTTCGGCATGAAGATGAAGGCCGCGCGCAGCGGCGGTTCGGACAGGCTCTCTGCGGCGCTCACGGGCGCGCCGTGCGCGATCGATTCGAGCCAGGGCAGCGACATCGCGACCCCCGCACCGCGCAACAAAGTCCTTCGCGTGATTGGCTTCATCAGAGTCTCCTACTTGTCTCCCAACAGATGCGTGGGCGTCCTCTTCGGCGCGGCGGGCGGCGGCGAATCCACCACCACGCCTCCCTGCGTATTGCGGAAGGCCACGCTCAGCGCCACATCGCGGATCAGGGTCCGCGCCCGGTAGCGATCCTTCTCCAGCGCGTCCACCAGTTTCTGCACCGTGCACTGGTCGCCATCCTGCAAACCGCGGCCCAGCGCGTAGCCCAGCACCTTGCCCGAGAGATGCCGCAGAAAATCCTGCTTACGCTCCAGCAACAGGCGGCGCAATTCCACGGGACCGTTGAACTTCTCTCCCGAAGGCATGGTGCCAGTAGCATCTACCGCCTGCCCGTTCGCTTCCGTATCCCGCCAGCGCCCCATCCAATCGAAGTTCTCCAGGCCCAACCCGATCGGGTCCATCAGGTTATGGCACGTCGCACAGGCCGCATTCGCCCGGTGCCGCGCCAGCATCTGCCGGGTCGTCAGGCCGCGCTCGTTCTTCGCCGCCGCCGAAAGAGGTGGAACGTCCGGCGGCGGTGGCGGCACCGGTGTACCCAGCAGCGTCTCCAGCACCCACGCCCCGCGCAGCACCGGACTACCCTGCTTGTAATGAGACGTCATCGCCAGCACCGAGCCCAGCCCCAGCACGCCCGCCCGCCGGTTGTCCGGCCACGTCACGCGATGGAACCCATCGCCCGTCACGCCCTGCACCCTGCCTTCGAGTTCGTAGAACTTCACCAGCCGCTCGGTTAGAAACGTATAGTTGCCATCAATCAGGTCCAGCACGCTGCGATTTTCCGAGAGCATGGCCTGGAACAGCAGCACCGGTTCCTCGCGCAGGTCTGCCGCCACTTCCGGGGTGTAATAGTGCTGCAATTCCGTGAGTAGCGGCACCACCCGCCCGCCCACTTCCTGCGTGCCCAGCCACTGCCCCGTGAAACTCGCCGCGAACGCCCGCGAGCGCGGCGATTCCAGCATCCGCTCCACCTGCGCCGCCAGCACTTTGGGATCCTGCAACCGTCCGGCCTCAGCCAGCCGCAGCAGTTCCTCGTCCGGCATGCTCGACCACAGGAAGTAGGAGAGCCGCGATGCCAGGTCATACCCGCCCAGCGGATGAATTCCCGGCTTTTCGTCGCGAGTTTCCACCCGGAACAGGAAGCGCGGCGAGACCAGCACCGCCTTCAGCGCCAACCTCACCCGCTCCTCGTAGGGGTCCCCGCGCTCGGCGGCGCGATCGTATAGCGCCAGAAACCGATCCACCTCCGCCGCCTCCACCGGGTGGCGGTACGCCCTCGGCAAAAATGCCGCAAGCAACTGCCGCGCAGCCTTGCGCGCGTCCATTGGAGATTCGCCCGGTTCCGTGCCGAACAGCCGGTAGTGCAGCGCCCGCTTCTCCGGCGAAGGCGGCTCCTGCCGCTGCTCCACCGTCAATTCGTAGAAGATCGCCGGCGCCGTCCCGGCGGCAACCGTGATTGTATGCACTCCCTTGGCAAGCTTCGCCGTTTGCGAACTCGAAGTCGGCCCACCTCCCGGGTCGCGCCCGTAACGCAGCGGACCCAGCCCGCTCCCATCCACCTTCACCTGCATCTGCATCGGGGCGTCTTTCGGACGCTCCACCGAGACCCGAAGGTTATAGGCGCCGTCCACATAAATAGGTAGCGTGGCCGAAACTTCCTGTCCCGGCGCAAGCGGCCTACCCGGCTTCCTGCTGGGCGCGGCGGGCGCCATCGCGGCCGATTCGAACAGCCTGACCATCGGCGGCGTGACAATCACCCGGTCCAGAATCTTCTGCGCCGCTTCCAGGTACCGCTCCATCATCATCGGCGGAACGAACAGCGTTTCGCCGTTGGTGTCGAACCCGGCTCCGCCGCTTTCGTCCGCCGGAAATAGATCCGCAGCCGCGATTTCCACCCCCAGCAGGTCGCGAACCGTGTTGTGATACTCCCTCCGGTTCAACCGCCGGGGCGGGGCCGAGCCCGCGTAATCCCCGGACGTGCAGGCAGTCTCCCGCAAGCGGTTTTCCACCCATGTGGCAATGTGCAGCCGCTCGTCCTCCGTCAGTTTGGAAGCGGCCGGCGGCATCGTGCGGTTGCGCAATTGCGCTGCCACATCGCGCCATAGGCCCCGCCGCGTTTCTACGTCCTTGACCGACTCCGCCTTCAGAAAGTCGATCCGGTTCTTGGGGTTAGCAGGATTGTGGCAGCCGGCGCAATTCGCCTGAAGCACCGGGCGGATGGTCTTGGCAAACTCCCCCGGCACATCGCCTGGCACAGCCGCCGCCAGGGCAGTCAGGGGCAGCGAAATACCAGCCAGTAGCAGCGCGCGCACTTTTGCCACTCTATCACCGAAGCCCCTATTCCGTTCCCCCGGGCTCGAAAGATCACACGTTTTTACGCAGCGGCGCACTAAAGCTTCCCACCGGATTGGCCGATCACTGGAACAGGAGGGCTTATAACCTCCGAATCGTCCGTGACTGTGATCCCGGGATTCAGCCGGATAGGGGTATGCCAAATCGTATGAAGCCGATTGTTGCTGTTTTTCTGCTGCTCGTAGCGCCAGGGGTCGCGCAGATGCGATCCGTATCCAGTGCCGAGCAGAGTGGAAACCTGCCAATTCAGAAGGTTGGCGCCAATGACCTGGTGGCCATTTCCGTCTACGACGTTCCCGAACTCACCCGTACGGTTCGTGTCAGCCCGGACGGCTTCCTGCGCCTGCCCATGCTCAAACAGCGAATCCCCGCCACGGGCCTGATGCCCGCGGATATGGAAGCCTCCATCGCCCATGCCTTGGTCGAAGAAGGGCTCATCGTCGATCCGTTCGTGACCGTCAACGTGGCCGAATATGCCAGCCGCCCCATCAGTGTGATGGGCGCCGTGCGCAAGCCACTCACATTTCAGGCGTCGAACCCCGTCACTGTCTTGGACGCGCTGGCACGTGCCGAAGGGTTGACGCCGGACGCGGGCTCCGAGATTCTGCTGACGCGCATGGAAGCGGGCCAGTCCCTGGTGCAGCGCATCCCGGTCAAAATGCTGATCGATAACGCCGATCCCGCTGTCAACATGCGCCTCACGGGCGGAGAGGAACTCCGCGTACCCGAGGCTGGGAAGCTCTTCGTGGTCGGCAATGTCAAAAGGCCTGGCGCCTTTCCCTTCCAGGACAACCAGCAGACCACCGTGCTGAAGGCGATAGCCATGGCCGAAGGGCTGATTCCCTTTGCCGGCAACGAAGCCTTCATCCTCCGCCGCGAAGCTTCCGGCACTAAAAACGAGATCCACGTCAACCTCAAGCTGATTCTGCAGCGGAAGTCGCCCGATATGCCGCTGATGGCCAATGACGTTCTGTATGTCCCGGACGCCAAAGGCACGCGGGCCGCGCTCATGCTCATCGAAAAGCTGGCGCTCTATGGCTCCGGCGTTACCTCCGCGCTGATTTATTCGGGGGTGAAGTAGCCTCCCATGAACCTCAACCACTCCATCCAACCGCTCGCCGCAGCCATCGAGGAGCACCAGAGCCGCGCCGCCGCGATGCCCCAGTTGTTTCAGGGGCCGCCCACCTCGACCTACGATATCGAACCGGAAGAAGCATCGATCCCCCTCTCCCACTATTTTTGGATCCTGCGGCGTCACCGCTGGAATATCCTCGCGTTCATGGCCATCTGCGCGGTCTCCGCGCTCGTCGTGTCGCAGAGGCTGACGCCCATCTACGAATCCACCGTGACCGTAGATGTGGACCGGCGCGTGCCTACCGGCATCATCGGGCAGGACGCGGCGCAGTCCACCGTGAACGATGCCGACCAGTTTCTGGCCACCCAGATCAAGCTGATTCAGTCGGACTCGGTGCTGCGGCCGGTCGCTGACCAGTACAATCTGCGCGAACCCGAACCCGGCGCAGGCGCCGCTCAGTTGGAGCGCAATCGGGAAGCCCCGGTAATCCTGAAGCAACTCAAGGTGACGCGACCTCCCAACACCTACCTGCTGCTCATTAGCTATCGCTCCAAGGACCCGGTCGAGGCGGCCAATGTGGCCAACGGTGTGGCCCGGTCCTATGTGGAACACGCCTTCGATATCCGCTTCCGTTCCTCGGCAAGCCTCTCCAGTTTCATGGAAAGGCAACTGGACGAACTGAAGGCCAAGATGGAGCGCTCCAACGCCGCCCGCGCCCAGTTCGAAAAAGAGCTGAACGTCATCAATCCGACGGAGAAGACCAATATCCTCTCTGCCCGTCTGCTGCAATTGAATACGGACTACACCGCCGCGCAGACCGATCGCGTCCGCAAGGAAACGTCGTTCCAGTCCGTCACCAGCGGCACGCTCGAATCCGCGCAGGCGTCCACTCAGGGCGAGGCGCTTAAGAAACTCGGCGAGCATCTGGACGAAGCGCGGGAGAAGTTCGCGCAGGTCAAGGCCCACTTCGGCATCAACCATCCCGAATATCACAAGGCCGAGGCGCAGGTAAATCAGGTCACCCGGCAGTTTGACGAGGCCCGGCAGAGCGTGGGGCGACGCGTCGAAGTGGAGTACCGCGAAGCCTCCAGTCGCGAGGCCATTCTGAAGAAAGCGGTCGCCGAAACCAAGGCCGAATTCGATGGCTTGAACGCGCGCTCTTTCCAATATGAATCGTTAAAGCGGGAGGCCGAAGCCGACACCGCTCTCTACGAGGAACTGGTCAAGAAGATCCGCGAAGCCGGAATCAACGCGGGCTTCCAAAGCAATACCGTGCGCATCGCCGATAACGCGCGTCCCGGCCGCAAGCCGGTCTTTCCCGATATTCCGCTCAACGTTGGACTCGCATTGCTGTTCGCCGCAATTACGGCAGTCGGCGCGGCGCTGCTGAGCGACACGCTCGACACCACCCTGCGCGATACCGAACAGGTAACGCGCGTAGTAAAGGCCGAAGTACTGGGCGGGTTGCCCCTGGTGAAGACCTGGAAAGGCCGCCTGGCTCTGCCTGGTCCGGATTCGGAACCGCTCCCCGGCACAACCCCGATGGTCCGCCGCCCTGAGGAGGACCGCCTGCTGACGGGCTTTGAGGAGGCCGTGCGCACCCTGCGCAACACCATCTTGCTCAGCAATTTCGACCGCCCGATCCGCTCGCTCATGGTCACTAGCGCTACCCCGGGCGAGGGCAAGAGCACCGTTTCCCTGCACCTGGCCATGGCTCACGCGCAGCAGAATCATAAGACGCTGCTGATCGATTGCGATCTCCGGCGCCCCAGCCTGGATCGCAAACTCGGTATGAACCCGGAATCCGGCATGACCACCGTCCTGCTCAATGGTCTCGATTGGCGGGATTCGGTAGTCCCTGTCGCCGGCGTCGATAACCTCTCAGTCCTGCTCGCCGGTCCGGTTTCCCGGCTCGCCGCCGACATGATCGGCAATGCTCTCCCCCGGCTTTTGCAGGAGGCATCAGCGATGTATGATCTCGTGATCATCGATACCCCTCCCGCGCTGGGTTTCCCCGAACCGCTCCAGATGGCCGCAGTGGTGGATGCCGTAGTCCTGATCGCTCTTGCCGGCCAAACTGACCGGAAGGCGCTCGCCAGCGTGGTCAGCACCTTGAAACGCCTGCGCGCCAATGTCGCCGGCGTAGTGCTGAACGAAGTCACCAGAGACGTTGCAGACAGCTACTACTATCACGGCTATTACGGCAAATATGCGCGCTACTACCAGCAGGAAGAGGGCGCGGCCTGAACGGGTGACCCCTATACAAAGGCCCCCCTAAGGAACCAACGCTCTATGCCAAGCAAGATCCTCTTCATTTTCGGAACGCGCCCGGAGGCTGTGAAGCTCTGCCCCGTCATTTGCCTCATGAAATCCCGGCCGCAGGACTTCCAGGTCCGTGTTTGCGTAACCGCCCAACACCGGGAAATGCTCGACCAGGTTCTCAGCGTCTTTGGTGTTGCGCCGGACCGGGATCTTGATATCATGCGCCCCGGCCAGACCCTGTCGCAGTCCGCGTCGCGGATCATCGCAGCACTCGAACCGGTCCTCGCGGAAGAACAGCCTGACGTAGTCCTTGTTCAAGGCGACACAACTACCACCCTATGTGGCGCATTGGCAGCATTCTATTCCAAAGTCCCGGTCGCCCACGTAGAGGCGGGGCTACGCACCGGCGATGCCCTGGAGCCATTTCCGGAGGAGATCAACCGCCGTCTCACCGGCCGAATCGCGACTTTTCACTTCGCCTCCACCGAAGCCGCAGCTCAAAATCTCTACCTGGAAGGTGTGGAACGGGACACCGTAACCGTCACCGGAAACACCGGCATTGATGCGGTCCTGCAGATCAGGCGGGCCCTCGAATCCGGTACGCTTCCCCGCCTCACCGCGTTTCGCCCCGATGCCTCTAAGAAACTGATTGTTGTCACGGCGCACCGTCGCGAAAGCTTTGGCGAGGGCTTCGAACAGATCTGTGCGGCGCTCGTCCGGCTCGCGCAACGCCCCGATGTGGAAATCGTTTATCCCGTCCATCCCAATCCCAATGTCCGGCTGACGGTCCACCGGCAGATGGGCGATCACCCCAACATCAGGCTCCTTGCCCCCCTGCAGTATGGCGAGTTCGTGGACCTGATGAGCCGGGCATATCTGTTGCTCACCGACTCCGGCGGCATTCAGGAGGAAGCGCCCTCTCTCGGCAAGCCTGTGCTGGTGCTACGGGGTAAGACCGAGCGGCCCGAAGCAATCCTGGCCGGAACCAATAGGCTCGTCGGTACCAGTGAGCAGCGGATCGTCCAAGAGACGGTGCGCCTGTTGGATGACCCGCATGCGTACCAGAAGATGGCACGCTGCCACAATCCGTATGGAGATGGAAGGGCCAGCGAGCGGATCGCGGGCGTGCTTGCCAGTTGGCGTACGGGTCTTCACAAGGCCTCGTTCGAGGCGTTGCACGCGGGTGAAGGGCGGGGGAGTGTCACATGCTGTTGATCCCTCCCGAGGCACAGGCGACTCGCAGTGCGGTTCGGGCGTGTCGCGGAGCGGCCGAGTCCGTTACCGGAATCTGGCGTGCCGAGTCCCTCCGCGGCCGTTTCGCCAGAGGCGCGGTGTGGTCCCTCTTGGGGGCCCTCATCGCCCAGGGCGCGAACCTGATCGCCTCGCTCCTCACCGCCCGCCTGCTTGGGCGCGAGCGGTTCGGTGAATACGGGATGATCCAGAACACGGTCGGTATGCTGGGTGTCTTCGCCGGCCTCGGCCTCGGGGTCACCACCACCAGATTCGTCGCCGAGTTTCGCGAGAGCGATCCGGATCGGGCTGGACGAATTATCGCCCTGGGCTGGGGCGCTGCCATCGTCTCGGGAGGGATAATCGCTATTGCCCTCCTGGTCCTTGCTCCTCAGCTCGCGGCCACCACCCTGAATGGTCCGGCATTGGCCAGGGAGTTGCGCATCGGCAGCGCCCTTCTGTTCTTCAGCGCCGTCAATGGAGCGCAGATCGGTGCACTCTCGGGTTTTGAGGCGTTCCGGGCAATCGCTGGAATCAACCTGACTCGCGGACTCGTTACGCTGCCCGTCACCGCCGCCTTGACCATGCTCTGGGGACTGCCGGGAGCAGTTTGGGCCCTGGCGGTGATCGCAGCCATCACGTGCTGCCATGGCCAACTCTCGCTACGGCGCCAGTGCCTGTCTGCCGGAATCCACCCGCACTTCCGCTCCGCCTGGGCGGAACGCTGGGTGCTGTGGACCTTTTCAACCCCCGCGTTTCTCAGCGGGGCCATGGCCGGGCCGGCCCTATGGGCGGCCAACAGCATGTTGGTGCATCAACCCGGCGGCTACTCCGAAATGGGGTTGTTCAGCGCGGCCAGCCAGTGGAGGTCCGCCATTGCCTTCCTGCCTGGTGTCCTCGCCCAGTTTGCCCTCCCACTCCTCTCCAATCTGCATGGTGAACGGGACTTTTCCCGGTACCGCAAAGCGCTCTGTTGGAACCTTCTCCTCACTACCCTGACGGCGAGCGCGGTGGCCGTTCCTGTGACACTTTGCGCTCCGTGGGTTATGAGTCTCTATGGCAAGGGCTTCCAGCAAGGCTCGCTGGTATTGGTTCTTTCCGCCATCACCGCGGTAATCAGTTGCGTCAATAGCGTCGTGGGGACCGCCATACTCAGCGCCGGTTCCGTCTGGCTGGGCCTGTTATTCAACGGCATGTGGGCCGCGGTTCTGGTCGCGGCATCTTACTACCTGATTTCCACCAACCTCTCCCTCGGCCTCGCGGCGGCGATGCTCTTGGCGTACCTCGCCCATACAATTTGGCAGGGCCTGTACTTGTCGCAACGCGTCATGCCCGCGAACTGACCCAATGGAACAACTGACCCATTCTCAAACGCAGCCGGCCTTCCCGCATCGGGTGCGCCCAGCGTCTTTCCTAAGCCAGCCGCGGAGCAACTCCTCTGACGACCGCGCGAGCGTTCTGGCCGCGATCTTGAACATCGGCCTGCTCGCGCCGGCCATCTTTCGATGGGTACTTCCTGTCACCCTCGAGATCCCCTACTCGTTTGTCTTTTGCGGTGTCAGCATCCCCTATTCGGACATGACCTTTCTCCTGTTGCCGTTCCTGGCACTGGTAGCTCGGCCGCGGGTACAGAGGGCGACTCTCATCCTCGGAGCGCTTGCCCTGATCTGGAGCGTCTGCGCCGGCCTGCTGCAGGATCCGCACTTCGATCTCTATAACGCCAGCGCTGCCTTCGACACTTACTACCCAATCATTCTCGTGTCGCTGATTCCGATCCGCCTGGCCTCCGCCAAACCCCTCCGGTGGCTCCTCTTCGCAGTCATCCTCTACATGTGCGCGCAGATCACCGCCTATTCCCTTGGCTGGCTCACTTGGGATCGTCCCCTGGGTTACGTCATCGGTGACACTTCGATCATCCGTATCAATACCACCATGGGCGCCTCAACCGGCGCAGCCCTGTTGCTGGCAATCATCTATGCCATTCACTTGGAACTCACCGGCCCCACCAACCGGCTGGAGCGTCTGCTCGCGGGCGCCTGTACCTTTGAAGCACTTCTTCTGCTTTCTGCGCGGGGAGCGTTTCTGGTGATCATCGGAGCGGCCTTCTTCTACGTCTTCAACAATCGATCCCTGGCGCGGCGGCTCTTCAGCTTCAAAGGGCTGTTTCTGGGTACGTTAATTTCCTTGGGCATCGTGCTGGCCTTCCTCGCCGTCGGCGGAGGTCTGAAGTTTCGCGTGAACGAGTTGGGCGGAGCCCAAGACCTGAATCTGTTTTCCAGTGGCAGGTCGAGCCTTTGGACTCAATCCAGCGACACGCGCGACGGATGGGGGTTGTTGGGTAGCGGCGTGGGCAATGTGGACCCGCGGGGCAGGCCGGCCGAAACATCAAGAATCGATTGGGATTCCAGGACCCACAACACCTATCTCGCTGTCTATTACGAGAGCGGTCTGATCGGCCTGATCTTGTTTTGCGCCGTCTTTGGTACCTGGTTGGCCGCGACGTTCCGCCGAGGCAGGCGACTGCCCGGTTATGCCTTTGTCGTGGCCTATTGTGCCGTGGCGTTCATGTTGGAAAGCTGCCCTCTGAGCGTCGATTACATGCTCCCGCTGCTGGTGTTGATGAGTGTCGTCCGGCAGAAGGATGCTCGCCCGTCCCACCGAGCCATTACGTTTCGTCACTTGGCTCCCAGATGACGAAAGTGGAAACAATATGAAGATCCGAAACACACGTCCCCGCATTCTCATGCTGGCCCCGTTTTGCCTGGAGCAGGGCAACCCAGAGGCGATCGTCAACGCCAACTTCGCCAAGGCTCTGTTGCGGCGGGGCTATGTGGTGGACGTTTTGACCGCTCACTTTCACAGTACGAAGTACCACTACCCGCTGAACGAGGAGGCCGATCAACGCGAACTCGGGGCAATCAGTCACCCGATCTCGGTGCCGCACGGGCACAGCTTTGGAACCTACTGGCTACACTGCTATTCGCTGCTGAAGACCGGACATATCTACGAGGGCTGCCAGTGGGCCGGAAAGGCCCTCGATGCCGCCCGGCTCCTGCAGCGCGAAAATCACTACGACCTCATCATCTCGCGCTCCAGTCCAGCGGAGCTTGTGGCTCTGCGGCTCGCCCAAGCCTGCCGGATTCCATGGATCGCCACCTGGAACGATCCGTACCCCAGCGAAAAGTATCCGGAGCCTTACGCACATGGCCCGCTCAGCCCCTTGCGCCAGGGCAAACAAAGCCTGCTCGATAGCGTGGCAAAGCACGCCGACTGGCATATCTTTCCCTCGGCCCGGTTGATGACCTATATGCAGTCTTATTTCCCCGTGGATATCGCCGGCCGCTCCAGTGTGGTTCCCCACGTATTCGGTGAGTATGTCTCCGCGGGCTCGGGCGCTTCGCAAAGCGCGGGGCGAAAGTGTGTGCTGATCCACACCGGCGCGCTACTCCCCCCACGATTCCCCGACAGCCTTCTCGAAGGGCTTCACCGATTTGTCGAGCGGGACGGCGTAAACCCCGCGAGCTTCGAGTTACAGCTTGTAGGCTGTCGGTCGGAAGCCGTGTCCAATCTGGCGCGCAGGCTCGGGATTTCGCAGTTTGTCACCCAACCTGCGCCCATGAGTTATGGCGATTCGCTGCGAGCCATCGCAGCCGCGGAGATCGCGGTCCTGGTTGAGGCGGATCTCGCGGAGGGAATCTTCCTGCCGACCAAGCTGGTCGAATACGCGAGATGCCGCAAACCGATTCTTGCGGTTTCGCCGCGCGTGGGGACGGCTGCCGATCTCTTCGCTTCCCACGGAGGCGGTGTGCTGGCTGAGCCCGGTTCTCCCGATGCGATTGCCGCTTGCCTCTCCCGCCTGTATGCGAGTTGGTCATCCGGGACCTTATCGCGCGAGTTTGACGCGTTCCCGCTGGCGCAGCAGTTCCATGAGAGCAACGTCATGCCGGTAGTGGACGGCATCGTAAGTGCTTTGTTGGTAGGCAGTTCGGGCGAGCGGTGCGAAGTGGCTTAGTTGCCCGGTTGGGAAACGGAATGGAAAGGACGGCGGAAGACGTGGAAAACACCAAGCCGGTGACCGAAACAGTGGGCAGGTTGAAAGCGCCATCCTCTGGCGAGCCCGGGCGCACCCATGCAGTGGGCCTGATCATCGACTACCACCACCACTATCGATCGATGTTCTTCATGGAAATGGCTAAGCGCCTGGACATCTTTGTCGCGTTTACCTCCCCGTCCGGTCTGGACCGGCAGGGCCTGGCCAGCAACATCCCGCTGGAACTGCAGCATCAGACCGTTACTCGCTACCAATATGAGCGCGTGTTGCGGCGTCCCTGGGGCGCCTTGGTTGCGTTCGTCAAAACGATGTATGTGGTCTTGAAACATCCCGCGCCAATCTGGATCATTCATGGGTACTCGAATCCGGCATGTTATGCGGGCATCGTGGCGAAGTGGTTATTCGGCTGCAAACTCATCATGTGGGGTGAGTCTAATTACCAGGATCACAAACGCTACCGCCCGCTGGAGTGGTTTAAAGGTACCCTATTGCGCTACTGCGACCAAGTTCATGTCTACGGTCAGTCAGCGCGGGACTACTGCCGCTGGCTGGGAGTGCCGGCAAGCAGGATCTATATCGTCCAACCGACCATTGACGAGCGGCCCTTCGTCCCGTTTCTTCGCTGCCGGAAAGATCCCGGCCGCCGGCGCAAAGTCCTGTATGTAGGCCGCTTCTCGCCGGAGAAGAACCTACCCCGGTTACTCGAGTCCCTTCGGGAACATCGCGAGGTCTTCCCCCGTACCGGACTGTCGCTCACGATGGTCGGGTTCGGCGCGCAGGAAGAGGAGTTGCGCGAGTTTGTCTCGTCCCACGCAATGCAGGACCTGGTGACGATCCGGGACAAAGTGCAACCCGGGGAAGTGGCCAAAGTCATGTCGGAACACGACGCACTCATTTTGCCCAGCGTGCAGGAGGCTTATGGCCTAGTGGTTCTGGAGGCTCAGTGGACCGGTTTGCCGGTGGCTGTGAGCACTCGCTGCGGGTGCGTGCGGGATTTGGTCAACCCTGCCAACGGCTGGCTGATCGACCCCGGTCACCCGGGCTCGCTGCAACGGGTCTGGTCGGAGATCGAGCGCTGCGGGAGCGCTGAATGGGAGGCCAAGTCCCGAGCTGCGGTCGCGACCGCGCAGGCCTATTCGTCTGCCAGGAGTGTGGCGCTGACCCTGGCGGCAATCGAGCGCTGGATGCGTCCGGACGCGAGTCAGGGCCTGGCGGAACTCGCCGCGGAAGGAGGTTCCCGATGACCGCCGGCGTGGCGGTCAACCGGCGCGCCCGGAAGTACACCCGCGGGCAGCAGTTTCGCCGCGTGCTCTGGTCCCTGGCGCAACCCCTGTTCCGCTTCAGCCCCCGCCCCTGTTTCGGCTGGCGGCGCGCGCTCTTGCGCGCATTCGGCGCCCAAGTCGGCCGTGGCGTGCACATCTACCCGTCCGCCACGATCTACATGCCCTGGAACCTCTCTATTGGCGATTGGAGTTCGATCGGCGAGTTCGCTTTCGTCTACAATCTGGGCCCGGTTTCGGTGGGCGCAGGGTCCACGATCTCTCAGCATGCGCACCTGTGCGCCGGCACCCACGACTACTCCCGCGCGGACATGCCCCTGCTCAAACCGCCCATCCGCATTGGAGATGCCGTCTGGATCTGCGCCGGCGCCTTTCTTGGCCCGCACGTCACCGTGGGAGACGGCGCGATCGTTGGCGCCAGAGCCGTAGTCTCGAAACCGGTCCTCCCCTGGACCATCGTAGCGGGCAATCCCGCGCGCTTCCTCAAGCCGCGGCCCATGCACGAAGCCGCAAGCATCGGAGGCAACTGATGTCCGTACCCATTTCCGTATTGATTCTTACCCGGGACGAAGAGCGAAATCTGCCCGGATGCCTGGACTCGGTCTCCTGGTGCGACGACGTGGTTGTGCTGGATTCAGGAAGCACCGACCTGACGACGGCTCTCGCAACCGCGCGTGGCTGCCGCGTCCTGCACCGCAGCTTCGACAACTGGTCCTCGCACCAGAACTGGGCCGTGCGCAACATCGCGTTTCGTAACCCCTGGGTGCTGAACCTGGATGCGGATGAGCGCATCGATCGCGAGTTCCTACTGGAGATGGCGGCTGCCGTGGGAAGCGGAGAGCCCGTCGCGTTTCGCATGCGCCGCCGGGATTATTTCCGAGATCTCTGGCTCAAGCACGCCACCTTTTACCCCACGTGGCTCATCCGCCTCTATCGCCCCGAAGCTGTGGAGTTCCAGCGCCTGGTCAATCCCGTCACCGTTGTGGATGGCGCTGTCGGCACATTGCGCGGCCACATCGAGCACTTTCCGTTCAGCAAGGGCGTCTCTCACTGGCTGGAGCGCCACAACTCCTACTCCTCCTTCGAGTCTCAGGAGTACCTGAAGAAGCCGCCGTTTTCCCTGCGCGATCTCCTCACCGGGACCGGGCCGGAAAGGCGCAAGGCCGCGAAGGCCCTGTTCGCCCGCCTGCCTGGGCGCCCCCTGGTGAAGTTCCTCTACCTGTATGTTTTCCACCGCGGCTTTCTGGATGGCGCGGCCGGCCTGGACTATTGCCTCTTGCTCTCGTTTTACGAATTCATGATTACGCTGAAGCTCAAAGAGCACCGTCTGAAAATGGCCGCCTGCAAGGGCGCGGATACCTGCATTGGCGCGGATAAGGGAGCCGCGGAAGCATGAAACGTGTGGCAATTGTGAACGCCTTCTACCCGCCGGACCGGGCCTTCACCGGCATCAGCGCCAGTCGCTTGGTGGAGCACCTCTGCGCAGCCATACCGCAACTGGAAGTTTCCGTCTTCGCGACCGATCAATCCTATCGCGGCGGCAGTGTTGCGGTTTCGCACGGCCACCACGTGGAGCGCATCAGCGCGAGCTACCGCGGCTCCCATCGCCTGCTCCGGCTCGCCGGCAGCTTGTGGGACGGTTGGAGATTGGCCCGGCGCGCCTGCCGCGAAGCGGATCTGGTCATCGCGATGACAGACCCGCCGCTGCTTGGCCTGTGGGTCTCCCTGGCCAGCCGGAAGCGTGGCGTGCGCTGGATGGAATGGACCATGGATCTCTTCCCCGAGGCCTTCGCCGCCGCGGGTTTAGTCAATCCCGAGGGTCTGCTCTACCGTTGCTTGAACGCGGTGCTGCGCCGCTGCCTGCCGGAACGCTACATCTGCCTCGGCCCTCTGCAATACGAGTTCCTGCGCTCCCGCCGCCAATCGGATGTGCCCTGGTTCAACCTGCCTTGCGGACCCTCGGCAATCGAGCACGCCGCGCCGCCGGAGTGGAAACGGCCCGGCGCCGTCACTCTCGCCTATGTCGGCAATCTGGGCGAAGCCCACTCCGCGGACGTAATCGCGGCCATCGTCTCCCGGGCGGACTCCGCGCACACCCACTTCGTCTTCGCTCCCTACGGCGCCCGCAGGCAGCGGCTGCTGGAGTTGACGCGGGATTGCCCCAATGTCACCTGGAAAGAGCATCTGCCACCGGCGGAACTCGCCCACGCCGATGTCCATCTGGTTTCCCTGTGCGGGCACTGGTCGCACATTTGCGTGCCCTCCAAATCGGCGACGGCAATGGGGATGGGCCGTCCCATCCTCTTCGCCGGACTGCCCGATACGGATGTGTGGCGCGAATTCGGAGCAGCGGGTTGGCTGATCCCCGAGCAACCCGGAGGCACCTATCGCATCGCGGATATCGACCTGGCCCTGCGGTCCATTGAAAATGCCGGCGAACTGGCGCACAGAACCCGGCAGGCTCAATTGCTGGGAGGCCAATTGCAGAATTCCGAGTGGCACTACCGCCAAAAAATCGCCGGGTGGGTGTCAGAGGTATTGCTGGGAGAGGTGATGCCGGAGCGTGAGGAGGCGCCAGCGGGAGCCGT